>JAPLUA010000264.1 GCA_026397855.1 Verrucomicrobiota bacterium
CCCCCCCGAAAGGAATGTCGAAACGACCTTGAAACGACCTTGAAACGACCTTGAAACGACCTTGCTACCACGGAGAGTCTATGGCGGGCTTACGGTGGCTGGATAACGGGGAGCGGACACGAATGTCCACGCTCCGATGACCCGGCGTGGTGGTTTTGAAATAGGCCAGGATGCGCACCGGTGCCCTGGGGAGGGGGAGGGCGCCGTGGTCGGCCTGACGGCTGAGGCGGTGAGGGCGATACCAGGTTTCGGATGCCGGGATTTGATCGCCACCTCTATGCTCAGCCGAGGCTGTAATCTTTGCTCGCGCCGGCGCCGAGCTGGGCAACCACCAATTGGTGCAGATCCACCGGTTTCCCGTGGGTGACGCCGGCGGGCGACTTTGCGCCCTCGGCGAGGCTCTTCTCCGCGCCTTCGAGCACCAGCGTGGTGTAGAAGCCGAGGGTCATCGGATTGAAAGCTGCCTCGCGCGCGGCTGCGGAGAGGGTGCCATTGCGCAGCGCCAGGATCTGCTGGTAGAGCCGGCCCGGGCTGCTGATGCCGTAACCGGTCACCGTCTTGTCTTTCTCAAAGTTCCGGAAGAGGGGGTTGATCTCGACAAGGCCATCCGCGTGAACTTCGCGCAGGCCCGGCGTGTCGAGGCCCAGGTCAATCAGCCCGTCGGAGCAGATCATGCGGCTGGATTGGACGGTGATGGATTGCGCGGTGTTCGGTATGGCCCAGCCGGTGATGATGTGCGCCAGCGCGCCGGTCTCAAACTGAATCTCCGTGTCCACCAGGTCGTAGCCGTTCACGGGGATCGGCCGCAGTGACGGCAGCTTTTGTGAGTAGCCCGTGGCCCGGACCTGCACCGGGATGAGATTGACGATCTTCATCAGCGCGTCGGCCATGTGCACCGTGAGGAACGATACGGGCGTATTCTTCTCCGCAAAATCCGGCGTGGCGAAGAATCGCGGCGAGTGGTTCGGGTCCACGACGAACAGCTTGTCCAGCATGTAGAAGACGGCCGTTTGGAGCGTGCCGTAGCGGCCGCTCTGGAAGCGCGCCTCGGCTTCCTTGATGCGCGGATCCTCGCGCTTATGAAAATCAATGCCCAGAAAGCGGCCGGTCTTCCGTGCGGCCTGGATCATTGCGTGCGCGTCCTTGACCGTCGCCGCCGTTGGCTTGGGCACCACCACGTCCAGGCCGGCATTCAACGCATCCACCGTTGGCTGGCAATGCAGGTGGTCGGGAGTATTGATCTGGACGGCATCGAGCTTCACCTTCGTCAGGAGATCCTGGTAGTTGGCAAAGCGATTCTCGGCGGGAACGCCCGCGAGGTCGCAGAACCAGTTGCGGTATTGCTCGTTCGGATCTGCCACGGCGCAGATTTCGAGCAGGTCGGAGTAATGACTATGGAAGTAGAGATGC
Source organism: Verrucomicrobiota bacterium (assembly GCA_026397855.1). Taxonomy (GTDB): domain Bacteria; phylum Verrucomicrobiota; class Verrucomicrobiia; order Limisphaerales; family UBA8199; genus JAPLUA01. The sequence continues at coordinate 1,411 of JAPLUA010000264.1, forward strand.
TGGTAAATCTCGCGAACGACGGCACCGACGCCGATGATGCCAAGGCGGAGTTTTTGCTTCATGTCAGGATAATAGTTTCAGGGATCGGTAAAGTTCAGGTGAGAGTTCCGGTTTGCCGGAGGAGGAACAGGGCGAGGAATTCGGCTGCGGAGCGGATTTCGTCCAGCGTGATCTGCTCCTGGTCGGAGTGCGCGTAGGCCAGTTGGCCGGGGCCGAAGGTCAGCACCTGCATGGCCGGATACTCGGTGGCAAACAGGCGGGCGTCGCAGGAGACGGTCCATCCCAGCACCGGCTTGTCTTTCCACAGCCCGCAGGACTTGGCCGCGGCGACCGCGTTCCGGACCGTGGGCGAATCCGGGTCGCCATCGAAGGCCACGTTGTGCAGCTTCTCGTAGGTCACCGTAAGCACATCCTCGCCCCGCTCCGGCCGCCCGGCCTGGCGCAGGTAGTTCTCGGTGCCACGCTGCGCGGCCCGGCGCAGGCGGTCCATGACTTCGGTGATCTTATGCGTGGGAAGGAATCCCTGCCCGCCTTCGAGGATCAGGGTGTCGCCCACCGGCTTGCCGCCGAGTTCGAGGTGAACAGGGCGGCCGGTGAGGGATTGCAGCCGGGCTTTGGAGCGGACCAGGCTGCGGACCAGGTGGGCCATCTTGGTGATGGCCCCGTCTCGTTCCCGGATGGCGCCCATGTGGCCGGTTGCGCCATGCACCTCGACCTTGAAGCCTTTGCTTTCGCGCCGGAGATCGTAGTGCCGCGCGACCAGGGGTTTGCCGGTCGAAGGGTCCGCCACCTGGGTCTTGTCGCCGTAAAGGCCCACGTAGCCAGCCAGGCCGGTTTCCAGGCAATCCTGGACCAGCGCCTCGGCTGCGGCATCCGGCTTGCCGCCGAGTCCGATGTTGAAGCTGACTTCCCCGCAGATGCGGCTGGGGTGTTCGCCGAAGGGGCCGATGATGCCGTGGCAGGTCTGAACCGGCCGTTGGGGAAAGAGCTTGTGCCGGCTCTCGGTGCGAATGGCCGCGCCTTCCTTCTCCATCTCCTCGTTGGCAAAGGCGAAGATTTCGAGGGGCGAAACGTCCTGCAACCCTTTCAGGCTGGCGCGATACCAGACGGCGCCGCGGTTGGCGGGATAATACTTCAGCCCGGTGCATTCGCAGACCAGGATGCTGTCGTAAAGCTTCTTCAGGTCGCGATCTATGGCGAGCGAGAGTGAGCCGTTGCCGCCGGTCTCTTCCTCAACCACCAGCATGGTCACGACGTTCCGGTTCCACTTCAGGCCGGCCCCGGCCATGACCTCGGAAAGGACCCTGAGCGCGGCGACGATGCTGACGACCGGCCCCTTGTCATCGCAGGCGCCCCGGCCATGGACAGTTCCGCCCTTGGCGCGTGGCGGGAAATACGGCGCGACAACGTCAATGTGAGCGTTCAGCGCCACGGATTGCCCGGCATCGCCGGCGTCGGCGCCGGGAGCGATGTAGAGAAGGTTGCTCCGGTTGGCGTAGGTTTCCTCGGGCGAGAGCCCCTGGGGCTGCCGGGCGGTCTTGGTAAAATGCAGCAGGGAATAATTCGGATGGGCCTGGATGGCGGGGTTGACTGGCCGGCGTTCGAGTCGTGCGCCCGGGAAGGGCAGGGTGCCGAGTTCTCTTTCAAGAATGCGAAAACATTCGCCCTCAGCCGCCTGCATCTGCCGCACATTCGGTCCCGGGGTTGTGTCAATCCGGCAAAGTTCGACCAGCAGATCCCGTATATAGCGCGCAAAGCTCGCGCTCCGGGTCCGGGCGAGGATTTCGCGGGCGATGCGGGACTGGGCCTGGCTGGCGGGAGCCGTGCGGGGATTGGATGCCTTGGGCTGGCGCGGACTGCGCCGGGGTTCGGTTCGTTTGGCGGGCATGGGTTTTGCGGGTGGTTGCAACTGCAATTACTCATCGAGACAAGCCACGAATTGGCTGCCCCGGCTGAACTGCGAGGCGTGGGCAGGCTAGCAAACGACAATCGGGTGTCAAGGGTCACCCGATGACAATCAGGTGCATGGACTCGGGCAGATTTGCGGCGACGCGGGCGACGATGTTGCCTTTCAGCAGGTCAACGAGAGCCTTTTCAAAATGACTGAAATAGTTGTTGCATCCCGGTTGCGGCTTGTTATATTCCGCTTCCCGTTTGCCCAAAAGGGGCAGGGGAATCAAACGCGAAATGCCGACAATTAATCAATTGGTCCGTAAGGGCCGCTGTAAACTGAAGCACAAGTCCAAGTCACCTGCCTTGGAGAACTCCCCGTTTCGTCGGGGCGTTTGTATCCAGGTCATGACCCGCACCCCCAAGAAGCCGAATTCGGCCATGCGGAAGGTGGCCAAGGTGCGCCTGACGAACGGGCATGAAATCATTGCCTATATCCCGGACGAGGGTCACAACTTGCAGGAACACTCTATCGTTCTGGTGCGCGGGGGCCGCGTGAAGGATTTGCCGGGCGTTCGCTACCACATCGTGCGGGGGACCCTTGATGCTGCCGGGGTCGAGAAGCGCCGCGTGAGCCGGTCGAAGTATGGCGTGAAACGGCCCAAGCCCGGCACCAAGCCGGCCGCAGCCGCAGCCGCAGCGCCGGCAGCCTGAGGCACCAACCCTATTCGTTTAATCCCATTTAACATCTTAAAGATTTAGCAAACACATGTCGCGACGTCGTCGAGCAGTCAGTCGGCCGGTTCCCAAGGATGCAAAATTCAACAGCGCGTTGGTGACGCGCCTGGTGAACACGGTCATGAAAGGCGGTAACAAGAGTGTGGCGCAGCGGATTGTCTATGGCGCCTTTGACGAACTGGTGGCCAAGAATCCGGCAACCAGTCCGCTCGAAGTCCTTCAACGGGCCGTGGACAACGCCAAGCCGCGCCTGGAAGTCAAAGCCCGCCGGGTTGGCGGCGCGACCTACCAGGTTCCGTTGGAAGTGCCGACGGACCGGCAGTTCTCGCTGGCGCTGCGCTGGCTGGTGGATTATGCCGATGCGCGCAAGGGTGTCCCGATGAAGGAAGCCCTCGCCGCGGAGATTGTGGAGGCCTACCAGGGGCAGGGGAACGCGATCCGCAAGCGTGACGAAGTGCACAAGATGGCTCAGGCCAACAAGGCATTTGCACATTTCCGCTGGTAAGACACTTTAGATCAACGCCCCGAAGGCCGACCTTGACCCGGGGCGTTTTTATTTTAACCCGAACCTCAGATGGACATAGCACAGGAAACAAAGAAACCGGCAAAAGCCAAAGCGACGGGACCCCAGCGGCAGTACCCGATGGACCGGACGCGCAACATTGGCATCGCCGCGCATATTGACGCCGGCAAGACGACTACGACCGAGCGCATCCTCTTTTACACCGGCCTCATCCATAAAATGGGCGACGTGGACGACGGCAACACCGTCACGGACTGGATGGAGCAGGAGCGGGAGCGCGGCATCACCATCACTTCGGCTGCAACCACCTGCTACTGGACCCAAAAGGAAGATGGCACCTACAAGACCTTCCAGAGCGTGCCGCACCGGATCAACATCATTGATACGCCCGGGCACGTGGACTTCACCGCCGAAGTCGAACGTTCCATGCGCGTCCTCGACGGTGCGGTCGCGGTGTTCTGTGGCGTGGCGGGCGTGCAGCCCCAATCTGAAACCGTCTGGCGCCAGGCGACCAAGTACAAGGTGCCCCGCATCGCATTCGTCAATAAAATGGACCGCACGGGCGCGAACTTCGAGAATGCGCTCAGCGACATGCGCAAGAAGTTGGGCGCGTATGCTTACCCGATTTTCCTGCCCATTGGCAAAGAGGACCACTTCGATGGCGTTATTGACGTCGTGAACCAAAAGGCCATTGCCTACGACCCTGCCGACGAGGTTGGCCTCAAATACAGCATTACGGACATCCCGGAGGAGCTGAAAGAATCCGCGAAGGCCGCCTTGGCGGAATTGGTGGACGCGGTCTCGAACAAGGACGACACGGTCGCCGAGCTGGTCATTGACAACAAGCCGATCACGCCGCAGATCCTGAAGGCGGCGATCCGGCGATTGACGTGCAAGATCGAGCTGGTGCCCGTGCTGTGCGGTTCCGCGTTCAAGAAGCGTGGCGTCCAGCCGCTGGTGGACGCGGTGATTGATTACCTGCCCTCCCCACTCGATGTGCCCCCGCCGGTCGGCATGGTGCCCGGCACTGAAGACACGGTTGTAGTTCCCTCCGACGACGACGCTAAGTTCTGTTCGCTTGCATTCAAGCTCTGGACCGATCCCTACGTCGGCAAACTGGTCTTCTTTCGCGTGTATAGCGGCAGGCTCAGCAAGGGCGATATCATTTACAATCCGCGCACCCGCAAGCGTGATCGCGTCAGCCGGGTTCTGATGATTCAAGCCGACAAGCGCATTGATGTGGAGACGACCTTCTCTGGCGACATTGCCGCACTGGTGGGCTTGAGGAACATCACCACCGGCGACACGCTCTGCGACGAGGATTTCGAGGTTCTGCTCGAACCGCCCACCTTCCCCGAGCCCGTTATCTCCATGGCGGTCGAGCCCAAGACCAAGGCGGATCGCGAGAAGATGGGCGAGGGCTTGCAGCGTCTGGCCGAGGAAGATCCGACCTTCCGTTGTTTCACCAACGAAGAGACGGGCCAGCTCATCATTGCCGGCATGGGTGAGTTGCACCTGGAAATCATCCGGGACCGCCTGTTCCGTGAGTTCAAGGTCAGCGCCAACGCGGGCGCCCCGCAAATCGCCTACCGCGAGACGGTGACCAAGGCTGCCGAGGGCGAGGGCAAGTTTATTCGCCAATCCGGCGGTCGCGGCCAATATGGCCATGCCTGCATTACTTTGGCCCCGAACGAACGCGGCAAAGGCGTTGAAATCGAGAACAAGATCGTGGGCGGCACGATTCCCAAGGAGTACATCCCGGCGGTCATTGACGGCGTCGAAGAAGCCATTAAGGGCGGCGTGCTTGCGGGCTACCCGGTGGTGGATGTGAAGGTGGCCGTTGTGGACGGTTCCTTCCATGAGGTGGACTCCAGCGAGTTGGCGTTCAAGATGGCGGGCATCTTTGCCCTGAAAGACGCGGCCAAGAAGGCCAACGCCATTCTGCTCGAACCCATCATGAAGGTGGAAGTCACCACGCCTGATGAGTATCAGGGCGACTTGCTGGGTGACCTGAACCGGCGCCGGGGCAAGATCGTGCAAATCGAGGCCAAGGATGCCACGACCATTCTATGCGCCGAGGTGCCTCTGGCTGAGATGTTTGGCTACGCCACCGCGATTCGCTCCCTGTCGAAAGGCCGGGCTGCGTATTCGATGGAGCCGTTCCGGTTCGAGCCGGTGCCCAACAGCATCGTGGCCGGCATCCTGGACCTGAATAAAGGCAAGCCCGCGGCCCGCGCCTAAGCGCTTCTTTCCGTCAATACGCTATCGTATTGACGGGATCAGCATGCTGGCGGTTCGGGCTCGTAGCGCAGATTTGAAATCGGCAGAGCTTCCTGCGCATTCAAGCTCGTCCGAACTGGGGGAGGTCAGCAGGTTGAAAACCTGCGATACGGCAGACTTCAAGTCTGCGTTACGGCGCCGGGGTTGGAGTAACACAGATTTACAATCTGCTGTATCGCCGATTTCGAATCGGCAGGATGTTCGATATTGCTACCGTCTTGAGACTGTCCGAGAGTTTGCTCCCGGTCCTACCGGTCCCCTGGAAGGGCTGAGGTCCCATTTATCGGCAGTTCGCTCCGGAAGTGAACTCTGACGGGATACTTCTTCCCGTCGGCGAAGGAACTCGCCAGCCAGTTGTGCACAAAGGCTTCGGTTTGCTTTCTACCGGTTTCCCGCACCAGACCGGTGTTCTGCTGCGCCTTCCGGGTCGCCATCCAGGTGATGGACTGTTTGAGGGCATCCATGGCCTGGCGCGTGTCGCGAATCAGGCTGTCCTGCTTGACTTCGTAAGTGATGCGGGAGGCGTCCACTGCGGGCTTGTTGAACTTGATGTCGGGGGCAATCACGGTAATCGTGCCATCCTTAAGCTCGAATTCCCACTTGTCTTTCAGGTCCAGGTAGTAGGTATAGGTCACCGGCGCATTGGCTTCGACGATCACATCCGGGAGCGGAATGTAGCCAAAGCCGGTGCTCGCCTGGTCGGTGCGGCGGAAACGCTCTTCCTGGGAGAGGGTTGCAAACTGAAGGAACTGGTTGCCGCTCACGGAGGTTGCGTAGCTGGTGAATGTGGTGGTGATCGTGCATTGGGTGAAGGCGGCGGCGACGTCCGCAAGGCGTTTGCCAATTTTGTCTGCGGCCTGGCCGGCCTTGTCAATCGTCTCCCCCGGCAGGTCGCGGCAGGACTTGAAGACATAAACCCCGGCGGCAACGAGCAGAAAGACGCTGACCATCCAGGCGACCGGCCAGGCCCATGTGCTTCCTGGCTGGGCGGGCTGGCCATCCTGATTGGAATCGCCTGGTGTGCTCATGAAAGCCGTGATGGCGCGAACTCACCGCATAAAGGCGCAATGCCCTTGATGCGCGCGGGCGGCGCTACCCGTAACTCGCGCCAGCTTCAACCGGCAGCACGCGGCCGGTGCGCGCGGATTCGTAGCACGCAGCGAGTAATTTTTGGCTGTGCAGGCCGATGTCCGAGCTGAGCGGATTGGGTTCGCCTTCAATCAGCGCGGCGCTGAAGGCTTCGATTTCGGCGCGGTACATGTTCCCGGGCTCGGGGGTGATGCTAAGGCCGCCGCCGGCGGACCGTGCCTGCTGGGCGGCGTAGCCCGCGTCGTCGGCCTGCAAGTAAGCGGTCATGGCGCCCTGGCTGCCCTGGCCGATAGTGCCGCTGGCCAGGATGCTGCCCTTGGAACCATAAAGCTCGAGGACGTTCTTGCTGCTGGCGTCCTGGATGCAGAAGAACGTGTCCACGGTGCCGAGCGCGCCGTTGGCAAAGTCGAGGAGCACCGCGGCGCTGTCCTCGCTGGTATAGCCTTGAACCGCGTTGCGGGTGAAGCAACTGACTCGTGTGACGGGGCCGAAGAACATTTCCAGCAGGTCAATGCAGTGGCTGCCCATGTCAATGAGCGAGCCGCCGCCGCCCAGGGCCGGATCCTGCCGCCAGGCATTGGGGATGGGCGGATACCAGCAGGACAGCTGGGCGCGCGCATAGACGGGCTTCCCGAGCTGGCCGTCCCGGATCATCCTGGCTGCCGCCTGGTGCTGGGTCTGGAACCGCATCATGAATGCGGTGCCAAACTGGACGCGCGCCTGCCGGCAGGCGGCGACCATGGCCTCGGCCTCCGCTACTGTGCGCCCGAGCGATTTTTCGCAGAGCACGTGTTTGCCCGCCCGCGCGCAGGCCAGGACTTGCTCCTGGTGAGTATGCACGGGGCTGGCGATATAGACAGCGTCAATGTCCGCCGCCAGCAATGCCTCGATGCTATCGGCTGCCACAGCGCCAAACTCTTTGGCCACCTCCTTGTTGACAGCCGCGCTGGCGTCCTGCACTGCGACCAGGTGGGCATTGCGTGCGGGAACGAAGCCTTCGGGAATGGTGCGGCGCCGGGCGATGCCGCCGGAGCCGATCACCCCCCATTTGATGCGGGTCTTCATTTCGAGTAGGTCTGCATAACCTTGAGGATGGCGTTGGCGATTTGCTCCATGTCCGATTCGGTGTAGGTCGGGAAAGCGAAACAGGTGAAGGTGTGAGCTTCGTGCCAGCGGGCGTTGGGAACGTCCACATGGCTGTAGTCCACGCTGGCCGGGTCGGCATACTCCTTTGACTTGAAGGGAAACCCGGTATGGCCAAAGGCGTTCTGCTCCTGGAACGCGCGTTCGGTGTGGCACTGCGGCCAGAACACCTTCCAGACCGGGGCGCCTTCGGCGCTCACGGCGGAGACGAACTCCTTGATGTTGCACCGCATGTTTTCGACATCCAACGAGAAGGCCAGGACAAACCATCCATTCTGCCGTTCAGGCGTGTCAATGGGAGCGCACTTGATCAGCTTCGACGACTTGAGGGCGTTGATCAGGATATGGGCATTGCGCTTGCGCCGCGGCATGTTCCAGGTCTCCATCCGTTCCAGCTCCGCCAGGCCGATCGCCGACTGCATTTCCGTCATGCGATAGTTCCAGCCGACCATGTTGTGGATGTAGGGGAGCTTCTGCTCAAGCTCCAGCAGGCTGAGCCGCTGCTTGACGTCGTAGCCGTGGTCCCGGAAGCTGCGCGCCTTCCAGGCCAGGTCCTCGTCGTCGGTCGTTACCATGCCGCCTTCGCCGCCGGTGGTGAAAGTCTTGTTCTGGCAGAAGCTGCAGCCGGCCATGTCGCTGAGGGTGCCGGTCTTTTTGCCCTTGTAGGAGCCGCCAAAGGCCTCGGCGTTGTCCTCGATGACGAACAGGTTGTGCCGTTTGGCGAACGCCCGGATCTTGTCCATGTCGCAGACGTTCCCGTAGAGGTGGACAGGCATGACGGCCTTGGTGCGCGGGGTGACCAGCTTCTCGGCCGACTCGACGCTCAGGCAATGGTCGTCGAGGTTCACATCGGCAAAGCGCGGGATGGCGCCGGCCTGGACGACGGAGAAGCTCGATGCAATGAATGTGTAGCTCGGCACAATGACTTCATCCCCGGGCCCGATGCCGAGGGAGTTGAGGGCGACGTGCAGGGCGGCCGTGCCGGTGGCAACGCTGATGGCGTATTTGCTGCCCTGCCACTCGGCGAATTGCTTCTCGAATTCCATGCCCCGCTTGCCGGTCCAGTAGTTTACCTTGCCGGAGCGCAGGACCGACTCGACCGCCTTGATGGCGTTTTCGTCGAATTGGGGCCAGCCCTGCAGCTTGTTGGTGACGGCCTTTGGGCCGCCGTTAATCGCCAGTTCTATGCTCATGATGCTTATTCTTCAGTTTCTGTAAGTGAATCAAACAATCCAAAACGGGATTGGGGCGTTGGGAAACTCAGCGCGTGCGGGATATCGGACCGTGCGGTGGTCAAATCGTCAAGCGCGAAATACTGGGCATGGCGGAACAGGGCGCAACTCGTGTTATCGGAGCGCGGACATTCTTGTCCGCGCGGGGCTTCGCCAAACGTTCGGCGCACGAACAGTATCCAAATCCGCTGTAACCCGATCGAAGGCCCATGCGTCTAAAGTCCTGAGTCTGGCACGGGAAGTATTGGTTTGTGCGCGCGGCAGTTGTTGCTGCCGTCTGGCGCCGCCTCATTCAGGGCGTGCGCCCCATGGGCTCGAATTCGCGTTCAGCCTTGATCTGCCCGGCCTCGATGAAAAGCCGGTATTTGACGCCGGGTTCCAGTGGATCGGGGATGGCGCCTTTAACGCTGGGTCGCATGCCCCGGACGGGCACGCCATAGATCAGCTCCTTGGTCGGCACAGAATTGGAGTCGGAAGTCAGGTGCCAGATCGGCTGCGGGTATTTGTTGGTTTCAATCTCGTGGACGGCGATCACTTTGATCGAGGTGAGCTTGAGATTTCGGTTCCACCAGAAGAAAACCGGATTAACCGCCTGCTGGGGGTCCGGGCGTTTGTTGCGGCGCGACAAGAACTGGCGGGCCGGGCGTGAGCGGTGATGTATTTGAATATTCTCCGTGGCGAACCAGTCTTGGTTTAAGTATAGCGAGATGCAGCCGAGCAACACGGCAAGCGCGACTAGCATCCATTGTTTGCGCGTCATAGGGTGAAGAGCTTGACGCCGCGTAGGCGAGAATATTCGAGAGAATAGATAAGAACTGTTATGAATCGTATAGGTTATCGTGGCTTTGGCTGGGTTTGCAGGCGCGCGCCAGCGCGTGTGCCGACAAGCGCCGGGCCTGTTTGTGCGTTCACGCTGATCGAACTGCTCGTGGTTATTGCCATCATCGCGATCCTGGCCAGCCTGCTCCTGCCGGCCCTGGCGCGTGCCAAAGAGGCGGCAAACCGCATCAAGTGCGTGAACAACCTCAAGCAATTGGAACTGGCGGTTAAGACCTACGCCGACGATTTTGATGGCCGGTATCCACCTCGCACCAATGCCTGGCGCTGGCCCACACAGTTGCTGGAATACTATATCAGCACGAACCTGCTCATTTGCCCCACCGATGCGATGCGCGGCGCTCCCCAGTCCGACACCAGTTCGCCCACCCCGGCCGACCGCGCCAACCGCAGCTACATGATCAATGGATGGAATGACTACTTCAGCGACGCGCTCACCGAGTCGCGCTCGATGAAAGAGACTGCGGTTATCTATCCCACGGATACCATCATGTTCGGCGAGAAGAAAGGCCAGCCAAACGCCTCGCCGCAGTATTTCATGGACTTGAACGAGGGGTTTGGCAATGACGCCGACCAGATTGAGCATGGCTGCCACTCGGTGGTCCGCAAGACACCGAATTCCGGCGGATCCAATTTCGCGTTTGTGGATGGCAGCGCCCGCTTCATGCGCTACGGCAGCACCGTCAATCCCTTGAACCTTTGGGCGGTGAACGATACCAACCGGGCTTACTTTGCCTGGAAGCCCTAAGTCCAGCAGCACCGGACCGGAACGTTCCAGTGGTCCTGGATTGGCCTGCCTGGCGACCGCCGTTTGGCGTTCGCCAGCGCAAAGCCCGGATCCATGGCCCGAGCCCGATTTCCCCTCCCGATTCCCCAAAATTACCCATTGAAGTTTTCAAGGCAGGGATGCTAAAGTGATGCTGTCGGCGTCGACAAAAGCGAACAGAGGCAGCACTCGGCCGCGAATGCGAGGCTCCATTGAATCGTGCCGCTGAAGGGATCGGGTATAAAGCCCATGATGCCCTGATGAATATTGAATCAGGACCGAATTGCTATGAGTAAGGCCTTTACAAGTTACCTGCACTTCGTATGTGCGGGGCTGGTAAAACTGCGGCAAACAGGCGCAATCGTCCCCTCGCAGCGTTTCCTGGTTTCAAGGATGATCGCCCCTGTTCCGGAGGACTACTCGGGAGAGATCATAGAATTGGGAGCGGGCAATGGGGCGCTCACCCTGCGGTTGGCGCAGAGGTGCCGGAAAGCGCGTGTCCTGGCCTGCGAGATTAACCCGGTCCTGGCCCAGAGCACCCGTCATAACCTGAGCGCAGCCGGCCTCAGTTCCAGGGCCGAGGTGGTTTCAGATTCGGCGGAACACATCCTCTCTGAAAGGGCCAGGAGAGGATTGGACAAGGCGGATTACATCGTGTCCGGCATTCCTCTCGGAAACCTTGGTCGGGAGCGGACCCTTGCGCTAATAGACCAGGTCGTCCGATCGCTCCGGGTGGGCGGCATGTATATCCAGTTCCAGTATTCGCTGGTGGACCGCAAGAAGATCCGGCAGCGGTTTTCCAGCTTGCACACGGTGCCCGTGTTTCTCAACTTCCCCCCGGCCGTGGTCTATTACGCAAGAAGGTAACCTGCGGTTTGAATCGGCGCATCTCTCTTTTCCGGCCAAACCCCGCAAGCCGGCGTTTGCTCCGATCATTGAGGGGGTTCGCTTCCGGGATGCTTGTCAGCAGTTGACAAAAAGGCGCACCAAACAGGGTGCGCCCGGATACACACGGTCAGCCGGAATTTAGCAGCCTTCCGGAATTTGGCAAACGTTTTGGGCGAGATCTTTTTGGGCTGAATGGATTCTGCTATTTTCTCTTTGTCCTGCGCGCCTCTTTATGGCTATAACATCACCATGCTAAAGGCAGGTATCATTGGGCTTCCAAATGTCGGGAAGTCCACGCTCTTCAACGCAGTCACCCGCTCGCACAAGGCTGCGGCGGAGAATTATCCGTTCTGCACCATCGAGCCCAATCTCGGGGTCGTCAGCGTGCCGGACCTGCGATTGGCGGAGCTTGCCAGGGTCGTTAAGGTTGGCGCCCAGATTCCGACCGCTTTCGAGTTTGTGGATATCGCCGGGCTGGTGAAGGGGGCCTCGAAAGGGGAGGGGTTGGGCAATAAGTTCCTGAGCCACATCCGCGAGGTGGACGCCCTCATCCAGGTGGTGCGCTGTTTCGAGGATCCGGACATCGTTCATGTGGCCGGGGAGACGGACCCGGTGCGGGACATCGGGATCGTGGCCACCGAGCTGGTGCTGGCCGACCTTGAGACTGTGAAGAAGCGGCTGGAGAAGATTTCGCGGGATGTCAAACGGGGTGACAAGCATGCCCTGCTGGAGGCGCATCTGCTCGAGAAGATCGGGGCGCACCTGAACGAGGGCAAGCCTGCCAACACGCTTGTTCTCCCTCTTTCCCCGGAAGAAAGGTTGATGATCCGGGGTTTTTTCCTGCTCACCGACAAGCCCATCATTTTCGTCGCCAACGTGAAGGAGGGCGATCTGGCAGCCGCGGACACCCATCCGCAGGTCGTCAAAGTGCGGGAATACGCCCTCGCGCATCATGGCTGCGGGACGGTGGTTGTTAGCGCGCAACTGGAGAGTGACGTGGGGGACCTCTCGCCGGAGGAGTCGCAGGGATACCTGAAAGAGCTGGGTGTCGGCGAATCCGGGACCGTTGCGTTGATTCGCAGCACCTACGACCTGCTCGGCCTGAGGACATTCTTCACCTTTAACGATAAGGAAGTCCGCGCCTGGACCATTCGTGCGGGTGAAACGGCGGTGAAGGCGGCTGGTGTGATTCATACCGACTTTGAGCGCGGGTTTATTAAGGCCGAGACGGTGAATTGGGAAGTGCTGGTCAAAGAGGGGTCGGTGGGGCACGCGAGAGAGAGCGGACACTACCGGATCGAAGGGCGGGATTACGTGGTTCGGGATGGGGATGTGCTGCTGTTCAGGTTCAACGTGTGACGTTGGCGGAAGGAATTCGCTGATTTGGGGCTTCATTTCCAGCGGAGGTCTGCTAAGGTATGCCTCATGCGTATTGCCGTCTATCCGGGAAGCTTTGATCCCATCACCAACGGGCATCTGGACGTTCTTCAACGGGCGGCGAAGCTCTTTGATCGGGTGATTGTTGCTGTGGCGGTGAGCGAGAGCAAGCATCCGCTGTTCAACCTGGAGGAGCGCGTGCAGATGGTTGCGCGGGCTGTCCAGCACCTGCCGAATGTCGAGGCGGATTCCTTCCAGGGGTTGCTGGTCGAATATGTGGAGCGGCGCTCGGCGCAGGCCGTCGTCCGCGGTTTGCGGGCGGTGTCGGACTTTGAGTTTGAATTTCAGCTCGCCCTGATGAACCGTAAGATGAATGAGCGGGTAGAGACGATTTTTATGATGCCGAAGGACACCTACACTTTCCTGAGTTCGCGCATCGTGAAGGAGATGGCGCAACTGGGAGGTGACGTCAGCGCGTTTGTGCCGGCGCACGTGCGGGCGGCCCTGTCGGGCAAATTCAGCCACCCGCCGGCTTAGCCGGGAGTCTTTATGCCTTTGTTTGTGAACATGCGCCATTTGGAGGCGGGCAACGTCCGCCTGCAAGGCGAATTACCGGCGGATGAGCTGGACATTGACGCGCGCGATGATGTCGTTCGGGCTAACCAGCCCCTGCACTACGACCTCGATGTGCAGGAGCTTGAGGATGCGCTGTTGCTGCAGGGACACCTGCGCCTGGTCCTTGATTGCCTGTGTGTGCGCTGTCTTAAGCCATTGAAGTATTCCCTCGACCTGAAGCCGTGGGCATGCCATATTCCGCTGGAGGGCGAGGATCAGGCCCCGGTGGTCAACGATTGCGTGGACTTGACGCCTTTTGTGCGGGAAGATATTCTGCTCGAGTTTCCGCGGCATCCGTTGTGTAATCCGGAGTGCCGCGGTTTGCCCGGAGTGTCCGCGGGCAAAGCAAAGCAAACCGGCCGCATTGACAGAACCGAAGCCGGCTCGCCGGCGTGGTCTGAGTTAAACAAACTAAAATTATAACGCAGTTGATTTATGGGTGTACCGAAGCGAAAGCCATCGAGAAGTCGTCAACGCATGCGCCGCGCGTATAACAGCACGCTGACCCTGCCACAACTCAGCACCTGCCCGCAGTGCGCGGCACCCTACGTGCCGCACCGTGTCTGTCCGGCCTGCGGCTTTTATAAAGGGCGCCAGGTCCTCACGGTTACGGCCGGCGCCTGACCGTTGGTGGCGCGTCCCCGAGGATCGTCGGGGTCGGTTCCATTATGCGAATCGCAGTGGATGTCATGGGTGGCGACCACGGCTGTGGGGTCGTCATCGAAGGCGCCAAGCGGGCTCTTGAGGCTGACCGTAGAATCACCGCGCTCTATCTGGTCGGCAACCGAGCTGAAATCCATGCCGCTCTCCCCGAGAGAGGGTTCCGGGACCACCGGGTGCGGGTCGTCCACGCCAGCGAGGTCCTCACCATGGAGGACAAGCCAACGGCGGCCCTGCGCAAGAAGAAGGATTGTTCGATTGCGCGCGCGGTTGAGCTGGTTGATAACGGCAAAGCCGATGCGGTGATTTCCCTCGGCAACACGGGCGGGATTTTTGCCGCAGCCACCTTCAAGCTGGGCCGCATTCCCGGCGTGGACCGCGGCGGGATCGCATCCGTTATTCCCACCCCGGACCAGGGATTCGTCCTGCTGGATTCGGGGGCGAACATTGAATGCAAGCCTCTGCACCTGGCGCACTATGCGATCATGGGCAGCGTTTACGCGCGCGAGGTTCTGGGCTACCCCAACCCGCGGGTCGGCATTCTAAGCATCGGCACCGAGGAGGGGAAAGGCAACGAGCTGACCATCGAGGCATTCAAGCTCTGCAAGCATCTGGACCTCAATTTCATCGGCAATGTCGAGGGCCATGATCTGTTCCAGAACCACGTGGATGTGGTCGTTTGCGACGGGTTTGTTGGAAACGTGGTGCTCAAGACGTGCGAGAGCCTGGCGACGGCGCTCTTTTCGATGCTCCGGCGGGAGCTGACCGCCAACCCGCGTCGCAAGCTTGGAGCCTTGCTGGCCCAGAACGCCTTCCGCGCCATGAAGCGCCGCGTGGATCCCGAAGGCTCGGGAGGGGCGACATTCCTTGGCTTTAACGGCACCGTGATGAAGGCGCACGGTTCCGCCCGCGAGCGCACCATTGCCAACGCCATCCGTTTTACCACAGAAAGCATCCAACACCACGTCAACCAGGTCATCGCCGATGAAATCGCGCGGGCCAACGAGCGTTTGCTCGCTGCCGAAAAACTGGTTTCGACGCCTGCCCCCTCATGAGCCCCACCTCCAGCAAGAAATTCAAGAACCCCAGAGCGAAGTACAACTTCCAGGGCAGGAGCTGCTCCATCAGCGGGGTGGGATCCTATGTCCCGGAAAGGATCCTCACCAACGCGGACCTCGAGAAGCTGGTTGACACCACCGATGAGTGGATCACCAGCCGCACAGGCATCAAGGAGCGCCGCCAGGCGGCGAAGGACGAATTCACCTCCGACATGGGGGCGCGCGCAGCGTTGAGCGCGATGCAGAAAGCCGGCGTGACCGCCGAGCAGATTGACCTGATTATCCTGGCGACCATCACGCCGGACATGCCGTTTCCATCCACCGCATGCCTTATTCAGCGTAAGATCGGCGCGCACCGCGCCGCCGGGTTTGACCTGGAAGCCGCCTGCTCGGGCTTCATTTATGGCTTGGAAATCGGCCAGCAGTTCATTATGTCGCGCACTTATGACACCGTGCTGGTCATTGGTGCCGAGAAGCTTTCCTCGATCGTGGATTGGAAGGACCGCAACACCTGCGTTCTTTTCGGTGATGGGGCCGGGGCGGCCGTGCTCCAGAACCGGCCGAATTCGCACGGCCTGCTCACCGCTGTCATGGGGGCTGACGGCCGCAAGGCTGACCTGCTGTTCATGGCTGGGGGCGGCAGCCGCTGCCCGGCGACCGCTGAATCCGTCGCCGCGCGCCAACATTACCTGCGGATGGAAGGCAAGGAGACCTTTAAGAACGCGGTCCAGGCCATGCAAACCGCGGCGAAGGAGGCATTGCGCCGGTGCGAGCTAGACATCAGCCGCATCAAGTGCATCATCCCGCACCAGGCTAACCAGCGGATCGTGGATGCGGTCGGCGAGCGTCTGGGCGCGAAGCCTGAGCAACTGTTCGTCAATCTCCACAAGTACGGCAACACTTCCGCGGCTTCCGTTGCCATAGCTTTGGACGAAGCTGTTACGTCCGGGCGTGTGCAGCGGGGGGACTTGATTCTGATGGTGGTCTTCGGGGCCGGTCTGACCTGGGGTGCCGCCGTGATCGAATGGTGAGACTCCGCAATCCTCCGCTGAAGATTCTTCGTCATTCGGCATTGATCATTTGACGGCTTTCGGACGTGTGTTATTTTAGCCATGTTATATGAGCGCGAGAAGCATTGAAAATACCGGCCCACTGCAGCATGTCACCGTCGAGGCGCGCCAAACCAGGCTAACCCTCTCCCCTGGCTCGGTCATCATTCACAAGAATGGCATCGAATTCCGGAGCTCCACGCCCTTTGCCGCGTGGACCGAGATGACGATGACCCTCCAATCCCCGGTGGATGACGGCCGGATCAATTGCAGCGGTGTGGTTATTTCCTGCACGGGCAACAAGCACGCCGGCTACCAGGTCTCGATGGTTTTCACCAGCGTGTCCAAATACGCGCAAGCGCGCCTCAACACCATTGCGGAAGCGCGCCTTGGTTAGCTCTTGCTGCGGAGAGCTACACACTTTTCCGGCGCTGGCAGCCTGCTGGCCCGGGCGGCGGATATTCCTGTCTGCCTTCGTAAGACCCCCACGTATCATGATTGAACGTTTTTCCGCAAGAGTTCTGCTGCTCATCCTGGGCACCTGTCTGGTTCTGCCCTTGCGGTCAGCCGAGCTGGCTGTTCCCGCCATTGCCGCTCCTGCAGCGTTTCCGGACCTTTCCACCAACTCGTTCCGTCACCTGGCCCCCGGGCCTGTTGACGGCCGGATCGCTTTCTTGACCGCGGCGATGCTCGAAAAACAGCACTACTTGAAGCGGACATTTGACGCGAAGGTGTCCAGCAAGTTCCTCGACACCTACATGGACACGCTCGATTCGCAGCACATCCATTTCACCCAGGGCGATCTGGCGGAGTTTGAGCATTACCGCACCAACCTCGACCACCTGACCATTACAGAGCGGCGCATGGGTGACGCCACGCCCGCCTGCGAGATCTTCAACAGGTTCTTTGAGCGTCTTTCCCAGCGTACGGCCTACGCGGAGCAGTTGCTCAAGAACGAGAAGTTTGTCTTTGACGGCGATGAGCGGATCCAGATCAACCGGAAGGAAAGCCCCTACCCGGAGAATCTGGACGAGGCGAGGAAGCTCTGGAGGGAACGGTTGCGCTTTGAGTACCTGCAGGAGCGGCTCGGCAAACTGGCCGCCCGGAAGAAGAAGGATGCCGCAGCGACAAAGAAGAAAGCCGCGCCGCACCAATCGAGCGTTGCGCCGCGCGCTGCTGACCCGCACGTGGTCACCGCCGACACAGTTGAGTTGGCCGACTGCAGTTCCACCTGCGTTTCCGGGGCGGACTGTCCAATGGCCGGCATGGGGGATTGCGGTGGCGGGCAGTCCCAGGTTTTGCTGCGATCCCCCAAAGGCGCCGAGCAGGGGCCCTTCCCGGGAGCTGGATCTGGCCGCACCCGCCAGCAGGCTGAAAAGACCGCGCCTGCCGCCCCGCTGGGATCGTCGGTCAGCCGGTCAACCCAGCCCAAGGCCTCCCAATCCCCCACGAACAGCGTCGCCGTCCCGCCAAAGAAAACGGACGACGAGGAGATCGTCGCCACGCTGAGCCACCGCTACCATCGCAACCTGCGCTTCTTCGCGGATTGGAATAACGAAGACGTCCTGCAGGCATACCTGACTTCATTGGCTCGCGTTTACGACCCGCATTCCGACTACCTGGGGCGCGCGCAGTTGGAGAGCTTTGCGATGCAGATGAACCTCAGCCTGTTTGGCATCGGTGCGGAACTGAGTGCTGCCGACGACGGTTATTGCACCATCCGGCGGCTGCTGCCGGGCGGCCCGGCCATCAAGAGCAAGCTGATCAAGGAGAACGATCGCATCGCTGCCGTGGCGCAGGGCGATCAGGCGCCGGTGGACATCGTGGACCTCAGCCTCAACAAGGCGGTTCAGCTTATCCGCGGCCCGAAGGGCACCGAAGTGCGCCTGACCATGATTCCCGCCGGTGCGGGAGCCGGGGAGCGGAAAGTTGTAAGCCTGATCCGGGATGAAATCCCGCTTGCGGATTCGGCGGCCAAAGCCAAGGTGATCGAACTTCCTGATGGCCACGGGGGCAACCTCAGGCTTGGGGTCATTGACCTGCCCTCTTTCTACGCCACTTTCGAGGCGGTAAACACCAAGGATAAGCCAGAGCCCAAGAGCACTACGGCTGATGTGGCGAAGCTTCTCACCAAACTCAAACAGGAGAAGATTGACGGGGTCATCCTGGACTTGCGCCGCAACGGGGGAGGCTCCCTCGAGGAGGCCATCAAGCTCACCGGCCTGTTCATCAAGACTGGACCTGTCGTGCAGGTCAAGGAAGTGGATAACACAGTGCAGGAAGCAGACGATACCGATCCGTCGGTTCTTTACGAAGGGCCGCTGGTCGTCCTGACGAGCCGCGGCAGCGCGTCCGCCTCGGAAATCCTGGCCGGTGCCCTGCAGGATTATGGCCGCGCCTTGATCGTCGGCGACAGCGCCACCCACGGCAAGGGCACGGTGCAAAGCGTGAACCAGTTGCGGCCCTACCTGCACATGCTGGACCCGTCGCTGACGAATGATCCCGGCGTACTAAAGCTCACGATCAAGAAGTTCTACCGCCCCAGCGGCGGCTCCACCCAGTTGAAAGGGGTCGTGCCCGACATCGTTCTCCCTTCTGTTGCCAACGAGTCGAAAGACATCGGCGAAGGATCCTTGGACAACGCGCTGAAATGGGATGAGATCCGGAGCGCGAAGTATGATTCCCTGAACCTCGTTCAGCCCTACCTGGCAGAGCTGCGGAACCGGTCCACCCGGCGGGTGGCCGCCGACAAGGAATTCGCCTACGTGCGCGAGGACATAGAGCGTTTCAAGAAACAGCAGGCGGACAAGACTCTGTCCCTGAACGAGCACGCGCGGCTCAAGGAGAATGAAGACATCGAGGCGCGGAACAAGGTGCGCGACCAGGAGCGCCGGTCGCGTCCCGAGCTGCCGGAAAAGGTTTATGAGCTAACCCTGAAACAGGTGGATTTGCCAGGACTGCCGCCCCCGGTCGCCCGGACTAACGCCGTCCTCTCGGGCGTCCCTGCCGGCGCGCCAGCCGGACACCCCGCTGCCAGCGCAAGTTCCGCCCCCGTTGTTGCCGCAGAAGACGATTCCGAGGATCCGGCCGAGCCGCCGTCTCCGGCAACCGATGCGCCGCTGTCAGAGGCGGAACATATTCTGCTGGATTACCTTTCTCTCCTGCCCAAGGGCAACCTGGTGACCACCGGACACTGACCGCCTCTTTCGCTTATGAAAATCACCCTTGCCTTGCTTTGCCTGGGCTTTCTCCTGGCCGCAAACGCGTTTGCCGGCCCGGATGTGATCATCAAGCAGCACGCTAAGGATATTCGGGACCAGAATAATGTCCGGCAAGGGGTTGCCCCTCCTGTCGTGCCGGTTCAGCCGGCAAACCCTTCCGTCGTAACTGCCACCCCCACAGCTTCGACTCCGGTGCAGAAAAGCCTCGCCAAACTGCGGGCCGACCTCGTGGCCATCAAACCGGGTGCCCCGGTCACGCCCGAGCAAAAACAGCAGATTGCCAGGGATGTGCAGGCCACGGCCCAGGGCTCGAAGAAACCTTCCTACGGGACGGCCGCCGGCCTGGCCAATGAATTGTCAGCCGCCCTGGCACAAAAGTCCTTGTCCGATTCAGCCCTGAGCCGCCTGCTCACGGACCTTGCGGCTGTTCTCAACCCTGCAAACATACAGACGGCGCAGATGCAGGCCATTTGCTCCGACATCCGGGCCATCTTCGAGACCAACAGCCTGGCGCACAAAGACGCCGTCAAAATCGCCGATGCGGCCAAGGCCATTGCCGCTGAAACCCATCCCTGAGAACTGCTCGCGGAGCAATCTCCACCGACTTGGGCCCGGTCGGTTTGCAGGTTGCCCCCTTTTGTGCGAGGTTTGCACCCAATCCATGCGACAAGAAAACTTTCGGCCAAAGCTAGACCTTCCCACCCGCCCGCCTGCGTATTCGGGGCCTCGGAAATCCCTCGGCCTTTTATCATTACTGTCCTTGCTCTTGCTCCTCACCCTCGTGACGGGGCTTTCCCAAACTGGCAATATGAACAACTCGACCAACAACCTTGAGACCGCCACCCTTGGTGGCGGCTGTTTCTGGTGCACCGAAGCGATTTTTCAAATGCTGCCCGGCGTCAAGTCCGTGGTGAGCGGCTACGCGGGCGGAACCAGGGAGAATCCGACCTACAAGGAAGTCTGCTCCGGGGACACCGGTCACGCCGAGGTGATCCAGATCGCATACGATCCCGGGCTGGTCTCCTACGAGAAACTGCTGGAGACCTTTTGGGAAGCGCACGATCCGACCACCCTGAACCGGCAGGGGGGCGACACCGGGACCCAATACCGATCCATCATTCTCTACGGCAACGAGGCCCAGAAGGCCGCCGCCGAAAAGTCAAAGGCCCGCGCGCAGAAGCATTTCGCCCAACCCATCGTGACGGAGATTGTGCCGCTGAAGAAGTTCTACCGGGGCGAGGACTACCACCAGGACTACTATCGCGGCAATCCCGGGCAGCCTTACTGCCGGGCGGTGATTCGTCCCAAGGTGGAGAAGTTCGAGCAGAAGCTCAAAGCCGCAGGGCATTGACTCGGCACAGCAGCCCGGCGCAATAAACTCCAGCGTGCCCGGTCAGCTTCGCGAGTGCCGCAGCCGGTGCGAGAGGACTGCCAGGCCTTCCGCCAGGTCCTCTTTTTGCACCACCACCCCATCGGGGATCTGCAGTTTCACGGGCGTGAAGTTCCAGATTCCCAGGATTCCGGCGCGGACCATCAGGTCGGCGGCCTCCTGCGCTGCTGCGACGGGCACGGTGAGCACGCCCAACGTGATGCCGAGCCGGCGAGCGAAGGGAGGAAGTTTGGGCATGGACTGCACGTGGCGGCCCTGGACCCAGGTCCCGATGAGTTTCGGGTCAGAATCAAAGGCCCCGGCAATCCTTAACCCCAGGTTCTCGAATCCGCGATAGCCCAGCAGTGCTGTGCCAAGGTTGCCCACCCCAACCAACACAGCCTTGGTTTGATTGTTCCAGCCCAGGAAAGCCTCGATGGCGGCGATGAGTTCGGTGACGCGGAATCCGAGGCGCGGCGTGCCCGAGATGCCGGTCACCGCCAGGTCCTTGCGGACGATCACCGGCTCGAGATTGTGCGTGCTGGCCAGGACGGTGCCCGAGACGTGCTCGTGCCCCTCTCCCTGGAGCACGCGCAGGAGCTGCAGGTAGGCGGGCAGGCGCCGCACACACGCGGCCCCGGCCTTTTGGACCGCCTCGGGTGAGGGTGTGCCGGCTGGAGTGATCGCCCCCTGCAGGAGGGGATCTATGGCCTGGCTGCGCGGGCCCGCCTTGACGATTTGCGGTTTTGCTTTCATCAGATCATGGCGCCGCCGGCGTTGACAGCGCTTCTTGCTGTCGCTGGCGGCGGCGCGCTGGAAAGGATATTACCCTGCTCAAACGGTGCATGACAACCGGCGAATGAGGAATCAGCGGAGCAAAAGCATAAATTCTTTGGCGGCCTAACCTGTTTGGGTCAAGGCGCTTAGGCCCGCGGCCTTGCGAGGCGGCAAAATCCCCGTTGACAGGGTGACCCATTCGCGCTTTATATATCGATATATAGTTCTCGATAGATGTATAGCGATATGAGTGTAACGAAGCAAATGGCGCCGGACACGGCGAAGGCGGTGCCGGAGCCGACCCTGAAGCGCCTGCCGCTGTATCACCGCTTCCTCAAGGAGTGGCGGCAGGCCGGCAAAGAGTCGGTTTCCTGCACCGACATCGGCGAGGAGCTGAAGCTGGATCCGACGCAGGTGCGCAAGGACCTGGAGGCGGCGGGGATCAGCGGCCGGCCGCGCATCGGCTATGCCACCGCGGCGGTGGTGGATGGGATCGAGCTATTCCTGGGGTGGAAGAAGGTCAGCGAGGCGTTCCTGGTGGGGGCCGGGAGCATGGGCTCGGCGCTGCTGGGCTACCGCAAGTTCGAGGAGTGTGGCCTGAAGATCGTGGCGGCCTTTGACCGTGACCCGGGCAAGATCGGGCGGAAGATCCACGGCAAGCATGTGCTGGCGCTGGATAAACTGGCCGACCTGACGCGGCGGATGCACATCCTGATCGGCATCATCACCGTTCCGGCGGCGGAGGCGCAGGCGGTGGCGGACGTGCTTGTGGCGGGCGGCGTGCGCGCCATCTGGAACTTTGCCCCGATACGGCTGCGGGTGCCCGAGCACCTCATCCTCCATAACGAAGACCTCTACTGTTCCCTGGCGTCCCTTTCGCAGAAGCTGGCCCAGGCGCTGGAGGCAAACCCGGCCGAGGCCGCGCCGGTTCGGAAAACACGAACGGCCACTTTCAATTAACCACCCTTTAGAAACAGAGAATTACCTATGACAGCCAAACGAAAGCCCGAAGGCACCGGCCGCAGATTTGTCAAAGTGTGCCATATACTGGACCAGCACAACCGCAACCCGGCGCGGCTGGTCCCCATCCTGCAGGCCGTGCAGGAGGAATACCGTTACCTGCCGCAGGAGGTGCTGACGTATGTCGCGACTGCGCTGGGCGTCTCGCCCGCGCGGGTCTATGGCGTGGCCACCTTCTACGCGCACTTCACCATCCTGCCGAAGGGCAAACATCTGGTCCGGCTGTGCGACGGCACGGCCTGCCACGTGAAGGAATCGGTGCCGATCCTGCGTGCGCTGCAAAAGCGGCTCGGAGTGGATGAGCAAAAGCGGCTCGGAGTGGATGACCGGCGCAAGACAACCGAGGACATGCTGTTCACGGTGGAGACGGTCGCATGCCTGGGTGCCTGCGGCCTGGCGCCAGTCGTGGTGATAGACGACCAGGTTTACGGGCAACAGTCACCCGAAAGCGCGGTGAAGCTGGTGGAAGCCCTCATCACGCAGGAGGCCCAATGAGCGCACAAAGTCTGCCCCACCCGAACGGAAACAACGGCCACACGGCGCAACGGCGGGTCATCGTATGCGCGGGGACCGGCTGCGTGGCCAGCGGGGCCTACAAGGTTTTCCAGGCCTTGGTGGATCAAGTGCGGGCCGCCGGCCTCCCGGTCATAACCGAGTTCCGGCCGGAGCATGAAGCCGACGCGGTGCGCCTGAACAAGAGCGGCTGCCAGGGTTTCTGCCAGATGGGGCCGCTGGTGACGGTGCTGCCCGAGAACCTGCTGTATAACAAGGTCCGCGTTGAGGACGTGGCGGCGATTGTGGCTGAGACGCTGGTCGCCGGTCGGCTGGTCGAGCGGCTTCTCTATGTGGATTCGACCACCAAGAAGCGTTGCCGGGGCGTGGAAGAGATTCCGTTTTACCAGCGCCAGCAGAGGTTTGTGCTCCGTTCCTGCGGCACCATTGATCCGGAGAGCATTGACGAGTATGTGCACCAGGGCGGCTACGCGGCGGCGAAGAAGGCTTACGTGCAGATGACGCCGGAACAGATTTGCCAGGAGATCACCCGATCGGGCCTGCGCGGCCGGGGCGGCGGCGGTTTCCCCACGGGGCGCAAGTGGGAGGCGGCCCGGAGTCAGCCCGAGGGAAAGAAATATGTGATCTGCAACGCGGATGAGGGGGATCCGGGCGCGTTCATGAACCGCAGTGTGATGGAAGGAAACCCTCACAGCGTGCTGGAAGGGCTGATGATTGCCGCGCGCGCGATTGGCGCGGACGAGACGCTGATCTACGTCCGGACCGAGTACCCGCTGGCGGTGCAACGCATGCGCAGCGCGGTCAAGGACGCAGAGGCGCGCGGTTTCCTGGGCGACAACGCTTTCGGGACCGGCCGACCGCTGCGGTGCGAGGTGATGGAAGGCGCGGGGGCGTTTGTGTGCGGCGAGGAGACCGCGATGATCGCCTCCATCGAGGGGCAGCGCGGCATGCCGCGGCCTAAACCGCCTTTCCCGGCCCAGAGCGGCCTTTGGGGCAAGCCGACCATCATCAACAACGTCGAAACCCTGGCGCACGCGGTCCGCATTGTCAACGAAGGCGCCGAGCAATTCCGGACACTGGGCACGGCGGCCTCTCCGGGCACAAAGACGTTCGCACTGACCGGCCACGTCGCCAACACCGGGCTGGTGGAAGTGCCTTTCGGGGCCACGCTGCGAGAGGTGGTATTCGATATTGGGGGCGGCATTACGGATCGCCGCGGCAAGGTGACCCGGGATGGCTTCAAGGCGGTGCAGATCGGCGGGCCGTCGGGCGGCTGCCTCACGCGCGACCACCTGGATCTGCCGCTCGATTACGATTCCCTGCGCGGGGCAGGGGCCATGGTTGGCTCCGGCGGGTTGGTGGCGATGAACAGCAAGACCTGCATGGTGTCCAGCGCCCGGTTCTTCATGGACTTCACCCAGCGGGAGAGCTGCGGCAAGTGCGTGCTGTGCCGCGAGGGCACGCGCCAGATGCTGGCGTTGCTCGACGACATCATCGAAGGGCGCGCCACCGCCGGGACGCTGGAGCTGCTGCAGAAGCTGGCGTCGGCCGTGCAGAAAGGCTCGCTCTGCGGGCTGGGCAAGACGGCCCCCAATCCGGTCCTTTCCACCCTGCGCCACTTCCGCGAGGAATACGATGCGCACGTGTTTCACAAGCACTGTCCCACCGGACAATGCAAGGCGCTGGCAAAGCCGAGCATTGACCCGGCCAAATGCAAGGGCTGCACCGCCTGCGCGAAGAAGTGCCCCGTCAATGCCATCACCGGCGAAAGGAAGCAGGCGCACACGATCAACCAGGCGCTCTGCATCAAGTGCGGTGTCTGTGTGGACACCTGCAAACTGGACGCGGTCATTGGCGTATAGGCCGCCTGCCAACAGAGCATGAAACCGACAGACATCAAACCATTTGAAGGCAATATGACTACCACTGTAGCTGCAAAGACATTGACCATTGACGGGCGCGAGGTGCCATTCAACGGCGAGCGCAACCTGCTGGAGCTGATTCGAAAAGCGGGCATTGACCTGCCGACCTTCTGCTATCATTCGGAGCTCAGCGTCTATGGGGCTTGCCGCCTCTGCCTGGTGGATATCCAGGGCCGCGGCATCCAGGGCGCCTGCTCGACGCCTCCTGAAGCCGGCCTGAAGGTGCGCACGCAGACGGAAGAGATTCGCGACATCCGGAAGATCACGATTGAGCTGCTCCTGGCCAACCATGACCAGCAGTGCCCGACCTGCCCGAAGAGCTCGGCCTGCCAGCTCCAGGATATTGCCCGCAAGCTGGGCATCCGCAAGGTCCGCTTCAAGCCCGTGCACCAGCCCGCGGAGCTGGACCTCTCGTCGGTTTCGCTGGTGCGCGGTCCGAACAAGTGTGTGCTATGTGGGGATTGCGTGCGCTTCTGCGAGGAGATCCAGGGCGTTGGCGCCATTGATTTCGCCCATCGGGGTCACGAGGCGGCCGTGCTGCCCGCCTTTGGTAAAGGTTTGGGCGAGGGCGAGTGCATCAACTGCGGCCAATGCGCCGCGGTCTGTCCCACCGGTGCGCTGACGCCGCGGCCCGAAGTGGACGAGGTCTGGCGCGCGCTCAACGACCCGGTCAAGACCGTGGTAGCCCAGCTCGCCCCGGCGGTGCGGGTGGCGATCGGCGAAGCCTTCGGCCTGGCCCCCGGCATGTCGGCCAGCGGCCAAATCGTGGCGGCGCTGAAGCGCCTCGGGTTTGACAAGGTTTACGACACCGCCTTCAGCGCCGACCTGACGGTGGTTGAAGAGGCCAACGAGTTCCTGAAGCGGAAGGCCAAGGGCGAGAAGCTGCCGCAGTTCACCAGTTGCTGCCCGGGCTGGGTCAAGTTCGCCGAGCAGTATTTCCCCGAGCTGCTGCCAAACCTGTCGACATGCAAGTCGCCGCAGCAGATGCTCGGGGCGCTGTGCAAGGCCACCCTGCCGGGCGAGATGGGCATTCCGAGGGAGAACCTCGTCATGGTTTCCATCATGCCCTGCACCGCCAAGAAGTTCGAGGCCAAGCGGCCCGAAGTTCCGCTTCAAGGAACTCGAACCCGAGTCCTTCGATATGCCGCTCGGCTTCAAGACCGGCGCCGGGGTCATCTTCGGCAACTCGGGAGGCGTAAGCGAAGCGGTCCTGCGATATGCCGCCGAATCGGTCACCAAGCGGAAGCTGGAGAACCCGGATTTCCACGCGGTGCGCGGCGAGGACGGGATCCGCCTGGCCACGGTCGCCCTGGACGGGGTGCAACTCAAGCTGGCCGTGGTGCATGGATTGAAGAATGCCCGCACGCTGGCGGAGAAAGTGCGCCGGGGCGAATGCGAGCTGGACCTCATCGAGGTAATGGCTTGCCCGGGCGGTTGCATTGGCGGCGCCGGCCAGCCGGTGTCGCGCGAACGCGATATCAAGCGCTTGCGCACCCGGGGCCTGTATGAAGCCGACAAGCATCTGGACCTGCATAAGTCCCAGGAAAACCATCACGTGACAGAGATGTACCAGACCTATCTGGGCGAAATCGGCGGGCGCAAGGCCCATCACCTCCTGCACACCCACTATCAGAACCGGCGGCGCATCGCAGATGAGCGGCTCGTGTTCGGCGACGGGCCTGACGGGGAGAAGCTCAAGGTCAGCGTGTGCGCGGGCACCAACTGCTTCCTGAAAGGCTCGCAGGAGGTAATCCGCGACGTGCTCCAATGCGTCGAAGCCCAGGAACTGCAAGACCAGGTCGAAGTGAGCGCTTCGTTCTGCTTCGAGAAATGCGACCAGGGCCCGACCGTCCGGGTGGACGGCCAGCAAATCCAGCACTGCACTGGCCAGAAGGCGTGCGCCGCAATGCGCGAGCGCCTGAAGGCCAAACTCGCGCCCGAGTGAGCGCGCCACGGAGAGACATCCTTTTATGAAAACGACACGTTCCAACCAACAGGCCACCTTCATTGACGAAGCCAAGATCGCCGCGACGCTCGCCTCGGCGCGGGCCTGCGATGCCAGCCAGGTCCGTGAGATCCTGGCCAAGGCGCGCGAAATGAAGGGCCTGGCCGCCTCCGACATGGCGACGCTGATGGAGAACAACGACCCCGGGTTGTTGGAGGAGATGTATGCCACGGCCCGGCATGTGAAGGACGAGATTTACGGCAACCGCCTGGTGCTGTTCGCCCCGCTCTATATCTCGAACCTGTGCCACAACGAGTGCCTTTACTGTGCGTTCCGCGCGCGCAACAAAGAGCTGCTCAGGCGCACGCTAACCCCGGAGGAGATCGCGAATGAGACGAGCATTCTCATCGAGCAGGGGCATAAGCGCGTGCTGCTGGTCTCGGGTGAAAGCTATCCGGAGGAAGGCTTTGATTATGTCCTCAAGGCGATCGAGACGGTTTACAGTACCCGCAGCGGGCGCGGGGAAATCCGCCGCATCAACGCGAACGTGGCGCCGCTGAGCGTCGAGGACTATAAGCGGCTCAAGGCGGCGAAGATCGGGACATACCAGTGCTTCCAGGAGACCTATCACCGTGGGACTTACGCCGCCGTGCATGTCGCCGGGACGAAGCGGGACTTCGACTGGCGGGTGACCTGCTTTGACCGCGCGATGCAGGCGGGCATTGATGACGTGGGGATCGGGGTGCTGTTTGGGCTTTACGACTGGAAGTACGAAGTGCTCGCGATGAAGCAGGAGATTGAGCACCTCGAAGGCGCTTTCGGCGTGGGGCCGCACACCATCAGCGTGCCCAGGATCGAGCCGGCGGTCGGTTCGACCCTGGCTTACGCGCCGGCTCATCCGGTCTCGGACGGCGACTTCAAGAAGATCGTGGCACTGCTGCGCCTGGCGGTGCCCTACACCGGCATCATTATGTCCACGCGGGAAAACGCTGCCACGCGCCGGGCGACATTCGAGCTGGGTGTTTCCCAGATCTCGGCTGGCAGCCGTTGCGACCCGGGCGGCTACGCCGCATCGGCCGACGGGCACAACTCGGAGCAGTTCCAGTTGGGGGATCACCGCTCGCTGGACGAGGTGGTGCGCGACGTGGCGGCGCTCGGCTATACGCCTTCGTTTTGCACGGCGTGCTATCGGCTGGGGCGCACTGGGGCCGATTTCATGGACCTGGCCAAACCCGGCCTGATCAAACATCACTGCGCGCCCAATGCGCTGTCGAGCTGCATGGAATACCTGCTGGACTACGCGAAGCCGGAGACGCGCAAGGTGGGCGAAAGCCTGGTCGCGCGTGAGCTGGAGACGATGGAGCCCTCGGTGCAGGAGATTGGCCGGCGCCTGGTGACGGAGGTGCAGGAGGACAAACGGGATGTTTATGTATAAAGGCTGTGTTTAGGGACCCATGAGCGCTTTTCGCACTGAATCCGATCTGTTGGGCGAGTTGCCGATCCCGGCGGCCGCCCTGCACGGCATTCATACGGCCCGCGCGCTGGACAACTTTCCGCTGGCGTTGCAGCCGGTGGCCCCGGGCCTGGTCCGGGCGTACGGGACGGTGAAGCTGGCCTGCGCCATGACCAACCGCGCGCTTGGGGCCTGGGCGGATGATGCTCCCAAGGCAGACGCGATCGAGCGCGCCTGCCGCGAGCTGGGCGAAGGTTTGCTGGACCGGCAGCTGGGCGAAGGTTTGCTGGACCGGCACATCGTGGTGGACCGGTTGCAGGGCGGGGCAGGGACCAGCACGAACATGAACGTTAACGAGGTGCTGGCCAATCGTGCGCTGGAGCTGCTCGGCGAACCGCCGGGCACTTATGGCCGCGTATCTCCGCTGGAGGATATCAACCTGCATCAGTCCACCAACGACACCTACCCGACGGCTTTGCGGCTGGCCGCAATCGTTGCCTTGCGCGAGTTGGAGCGGCGCGTGGTGGCGCTGCAGGAAGCCTTCCAGGCCGCTGAAAAACGCTTCGCGCATGTCGTCAAGGTCGGCCGGACCCAATTGCAGGACGCCGTGCTGACGACCCTGGGACGTGAGATGGGGGCGTATGCCGAGGCGATGAACCGTGACCGCTGGCGGATCTACAAATGCGAGGAGCGTCTGCGGGTCGTCAATCTTGGGGGCACCGCCATCGGCACCGGGCTGGCGGCGCCGCGCCAGTTCATCTTCCGGGTGACCGATACGCTGCGTGAGCTTGCCGGGATTGGTTTTGCCCGCGCGGAGAACCTCGTGGACGCCACGCAGAATGCGGACGTGTTCGTGGAGGTGTCCGGCATCCTGAAAGCGCACGCCGTTTCCCTGCTGAAGATCTGCGGCGACCTGCGGCTGATGGCTTCGGGGCCGGAAGCCGGGCTGCGCGAGATCCGCCTGCCCGCCCGCCAGGCCGGCTCGTCCATCATGCCGGGCAAGGTGAACCCGGTCATCCCCGAGGCAGTCAGCCAGGTGGCCATGCTGGTGATGGGCCACGACGCGACCATCGCCTCCGCCTGCGCCGCCGGCAGCCTGGAGCTGAATCCGTTTCTGCCCCTGGTGGCCGCTTGCCTGCTGGAAAGCCTGGAACTGTTGGGCCGGGCCGACGACATTCTCTGCCGCCATTGCGTTTCGGGTCTGGAAGCCGACGAGGCACGCTGCCGCCAGCATGTGCTCAACTCGACCGCCGCGGCGACGGCGTTGCTGCCGGCGCTTGGCTATGACCGGGTTTGCGAATTGGCGCGGTCGAGCGCTGAGACCGGCCGCACCGTCCGCGAGCTTGCGATCACGAATGGCTGGCTCTCGGCCGCGGCGTTCGATGAGCTGATCAGCCCTGAAGCCGTTTGCCGGCTTGGCACGCCGGACCTGCCGCACCCCGATCCCGACACGGGGCGCGCGGACGCACGCGCCAAGGCCGACGACTGCAAACAGGAGGCGAAGCCATGACAGCTCCCGCGCCCAAGGGCCTGCGGCTGCATATTGCGCTTTTTGGAAGGCGCAACGTGGGTAAGTCCAGCATGCTCAATGCGGTAACGCATCAGCAGCTCTCGATTGTCTCGCCCATTGCCGGCACGACCACCGACCCGGTAGAAAAGCCGATGGAACTGCTGCCTCTGGGGCCCGTCCTCTTTGTGGATACCGCTGGGGTAGACGATGCGGGGACGTTGGGTGAGCTGCGGGTGCAGAAGACGCGCCAGGTGCTGGACCGGGCCGACTTGGGGGTGGTCGTGGCGGAAGCAGGCCAATGGGGCGAGTTCGAAGAGCAGCTTCTGGTCGAGCTCGCGGGCCGGAAGATTCCTGCGATCGTCGTGTTCAATAAGGCGGATGCTGCCGAGCCGGATCCTCTGCTGTGGGAGCAGTTGGGGCAACGGCAACTGCGCCGCGTGCGCGTCAGCGCGCTCCAGCACACCGGCATCGCGGAGTTCCGGCAAGCGCTGCTCGAAGCCGCGCCCGCGGATTTCATTGATCATCCTGCCATCCTCGGCGATCTGGTCGGCCCGGGCGAAATGGCGGTGCTGGTGGTGCCGATTGACAAGGAGGCGCCGCGCGGTCGGTTGATACTGCCCCAGGTGCAGGCTATTCGAGACCTGCTGGACAACGATGCCTTTTGCCTGGTCGTGAAGGAGCGCGAGCTGCGCAGCGCGCTGGATCGGCTTAAGAGCCCTCCCCGGCTCGTCGTGACCGATTCACAGGCCTTCTTGAAGGTCGCCGCCGACACTCCGCGCGAGGTGCCGTTGACCAGCTTTTCGATCCTGATGTCGCGCTTCAAAGGGGATTTGACGGTACAGGTGCAGGGTGCGCTGGCCATTGAGAATCTGCGTGGCGGGGACCGCGTCCTGATCGCGGAAGCCTGCTCGCACCATCCGATTGGCGAGGACATTGGCAGGGTGAAGATCCCCCGCTGGCTGACCCAGTTTGTGGGGGGACAGCTCCATTTCGAGCATGTGCAGGGGCATGATTTTCCAGCGGACCTCTCGCCGTATCGCCTGGTGGTGCATTGCGGGGCCTGCATGTGGAATCGCCGCGAAATGCTCGGCCGGATCCTGCGCTGCCAGCAAGCTGGCGTGCCTGTGACCAACTACGGTCTGGCCATCGCCTACAGCCTGGGCATCTTCGAGCGGGCGCTGGAGCCGTTTCCGGCGGCGCTGGAGCTCTGGCGCAACGCCGCGCGAAACCCCGCAGCCCGGATGCCGGCACCCGCTTCAGCACCCCGGGAAAGGAGCGCGTGTTCTGCATGAACGCGCCGCTCACGCTCACAGACATCCTGGCCTGGCTCCGGGAGGACGATCCGGCGCGGCTCAAGACGCTTTGGGCCCGAGCTGATGAGACCCGCCGCCTGAACGTGGGCGACACCATCCATTTGCGAGGGCTGGTTGAGATTTCGAGCTGGTGCGTCCGCCAGTGCGCCTACTGTGGGCTGAGGGTGGACAACCAATCGCTGACCCGCTACCGGATGGAGCCGGGAGAGATCCTGGAGTCGGCGCGCCAGGCAGTGGCGTTTGGCTATGGCACGGTCGTGCTTCAGGCCGGCGAAGATTTCGGCCTGACCTGCGAATGGGTTGCCGACGTGGTCAGGCAAATCAAGAACGAGACGCCGCTGGCTGTCACTCTAAGCCTGGGTGAGCGGACCGAAGCCGAACTGGACGCCTGGCGCAAGGCCGGGGCGGATCGCTACCTCCTGCGCTTCGAAACCTCGGACCAGGCCCTGTTCGAGCTGATTCACCCGCGCCGGAACCCGGATGCCGCGGGCCGCATCCCCTTGCTCCGCCAGCTTAAGCAACTCGGTTACGAGGTCGGCAGCGGGATAATGGTCGGCCTGCCGGGCCAGACTTACGAGAGCGTGGCCCGTGACATTGATCTATTTCGCGAGCTGGACCTGGACATGATCGGCATCGGGCCGTTCATTCCGCATCCACAGACCCCGCTGGGCACCGGCGAACTGAAGCCCGTTATTGAGCCCGACGAGCAGGTGCCCAACACCGAACTGATCGTGTATAAGGCAGTGGCCCTCACCCGCCTCGTGCGTCCGGACGCCAACATCCCCAGTACGACAGCCCTTGCCACCATCAACAAGCGCAATGGGCGGGAACTGGGGTTGCAGCGGGGCGCCAACGTGCTCATGCCCAATCTGACGCCGGCTAAATACCGGAAGCTTTACGAGATCTACCCCGCCAAAGCCTGCATCGAGGAAACCGGAAGTGCCTGCAACGGCTGTCTCCGGATGCGGATAACCGCAATCGGACGCCAGATTGCCCAAGGCCCCGGCGGTAGGAAACGGCATGCGCAGGAAAGGGATGTGTTGTGTTAGACCGCGCGTTACGAAATCCGAAGGCCGAAGCCCGAAATCCGAAGGAAGGCCGAAGCCCGAAATCCGAAAAGCGGCGTGTCAACGGGTCACCAAAGGGGCTGGCTGTCCAGGCGCTGATGGGAACTTTCGCAGCCTGCTACGAGTGTGGCGTGAGGGCTTCAGCCTTCGGATTTCGGCCTTCCTTCGGATTTCGGCATTCGGCATTCGGATTTACCCCTCCCCATGTCCCCTGAACCTCTCAACTCCATCATGATCTGCATGGGCAGCTCGTGCTTTTCGCGCGGCAACAACCGGAACATTGAAGTGATCCAGGAGCACCTCGCGGCCCAGCCGCTCCCGGCGGGGGTTGAACTCACCGGCCACCTGTGCGAAGGCCACTGCAAGGCGGGTCCGAACGTCACGATCAACGGCAAGATGTATCACGAGGTGGACCCCATCGTCATCATCGGCCTGCTCAACCACTACAGCCAGCAACGAGAGGGATAAACTTCCTGTGAACTTCCTGAATCCCATCTACACGGAAAAGCGCGAATGCCAGGATTGCTACAAGTGCGTTCGGCATTGTCCCGTCAAAGCCATCAAGGTGGAGGGCGGTTACGCCTCGGTGGTTCCGGAGCTGTGCATCCTGTGCGGGCACTGTGTGGAGGTCTGTCCGAACTCGGCCAAGCGGGTGCGGGATGATCTGTCCCAGGCGCGGCAACTGCTCGCGCTCAAGCCGCGCGTGCTGGTATCGCTGGCCCCCTCTTATGTGAGCGAGTTTCCGGAACTGCAACCCGGCCAGCTCATTCGCGCCTTCAAACGGCTCGGCTTTTCCGGAGTTTCCGAGACCGCCCTGGGCGCCCAGCAGGTCTCCGCTCAGGCTGCCGCCGCCCTGGCGGAAGGCAGCGGGCGAGTGCTCTATTCCTCGGCCTGCCCGACGGTGGTGAGCTACCTGCAGAAGCATCGGCCCGCCGACTCGCAATACCTCACCGGGCTGCTTTCGCCGTTGCTGACGCACTGCAAGATGCTGCGGCAGGGCTTCGGGCAGGACATCGGCATCGTGTTTGTCGGTCCGTGCATCGCCAAGAAGCTCGAAGCCGCCCAGCATCCGGCATTGCTGGATGTCGCGCTCACCTTCGACGACTTGCGCCGGTGGCTGACGCAGGAGCAGATCATGCCGGAGACACTGGCGGCTGAGGCCGGGGATAGCTTCATCCCGGAGCACTCCGCTGAAGGCGCGTGGTATCCGGTGGACGGGGGCATGATCGCGGGAATGAAATCCATCTGTGCGGTGAACGATTGCTCGTTCATGGCCTTCTCCGGCATCAACGCTATCCAGAAGGCGATCGAGGGGTTGGGCACCCAGCCGATGGACGGAAGCCTGTTCCTG
This sequence comes from Verrucomicrobiota bacterium, assembly GCA_026397855.1. Taxonomy (GTDB): domain Bacteria; phylum Verrucomicrobiota; class Verrucomicrobiia; order Limisphaerales; family UBA8199; genus JAPLUA01. The sequence goes on from JAPLUA010000264.1 coordinate 35,017, forward strand.
GAGTTGCTCGCGTGCGAGGGCGGCTGCGTGAACGGTCCGCGCGCCGCCAAACGGTATGGCACGGCCGCCAAGCGCCGCCGGGTGCTTCGGGCGGTGGTGGCGCCCCCGCCGATGCTCCCGCGCCAGTCCAGCCTGGACATCCAGTCCATATTCGCCGTAGCGCCCCAGCCGCTGCTCAAGTTTTCCGAGTCGCAGATCCGGGAAGCCCTGCGTGCGGTCGGCAAGATTTCACGGGATGACGAGCTGGACTGTGGCGGCTGCGGTTACAATTCGTGCCGCGAGTTTGCCGGGGCGCTCATCCAGCAAAAGGCGGAACGCGCCATGTGCGTCACCTACATGCGCAAGCTGGCGCTGAAGAAGGCGAACGCCCTCATTCAGAAGATGCCCTCGGCCGTCGTGATCATCAACGACGCGATGCGCATCATCGAATACAACACCGCCTTCGCCACCCTGTTCGCCTGCAACGTGGCGCCGGCGGGCTCACCCCCGACGGGCGCGTCTCTGGAAGGGGTGATGCTGAGCGAGATCATGCCCTTCGCCAACCTCTTCCACGCCGTGCTGAAGAGCGGCGAGGACATCCTGGATCGGGACCTCCGCTACCAGAAGACCATTCTGCACTCCGCTACCAGAAGACCATTCTGCATGCCGGTATTTTCACCATTGAAAAGCACTGCGTGGTGGGCGGCATCCTGCAGGACATCACGGAGCCGGCCGTCCGGAAGGCGGAGGTGATCCGCAAGGCGCAGGAGGTCATCCAGCGCAGCCTGCAGACCACGCAGACCATCGCCTGCCTGCTGGGCGAGAGCGCCGCCGAAACCGAGATCACCCTCAACTCGATCATCGAATCCTTTTCGCCCGCCAAACTGGAGGAGCCCAAGCATGAGAACGATTGGCGAAAGCTTTATAGACGTTGATTCCTCCCAGCGCGCCAAGGCCGGCCAGGTGGTCTCCGGTGACGTCTTCCTCTCGCGGCGCATCAAGCCCGAGGGGCGCATCATCTCCATCCTCTCGGACGGTCTGGGCAGCGGCGTCAAGGCCAGCGTGCTGGCGAACCTGACGGCCACGATGGCGCTGCGGTACACGTCGGCCTTTGTGGATGTCCGCAAGAGCGCGGGCACCATCATGGACACCCTGCCGATCTGCGAGGTCCGCAAAATCAGCTACTCCACGTTCACCATCGTTGACCTGGATGAGCGGGGCCATGCCCGGGCGATTGAGCACGGCAACCCCGCCCTGGTGCTGATGCGCGGCCAGAGGGCGCTGCCGCTGGAGCGGGTGGACATCACCCTGGATAATTGGAAGGATCGCACCATCAGCTACAGCGAGTTTGATGTCCAACTGGGCGACCGGATTGTCTGCGCCTCAGACGGCATCAGCCAATCGGGGTTGGGCCGCAAGGGCCTGCCGCTCGGCTGGGGCAGCGAGAACTTCGTCCGCTTCCTGTCGCAGCAGGTAGGGCAGGAGCCGGAAATCTCTTCGCAGGAACTCTCCCGGAAGGTCGTCGCCGAGGCCCTGGTGAACGACGGCGCCGCCGCCAAGGACGACATGACCTGCGGCGTGGTTTACTACCGTCACCCGCGCCGGCTCCTGGTCATCACCGGGCCGCCCTTCTGCAAGGAGCGCGATGGCGAATTGGCGGAGATGGCGGAGTCGTTTCCCGGGAGCAAAGCCATCTGCGGCGGCACCACCGCCAATATCATCTCGCGCCTGCTCAACCGGCCGGTTCGCGCCTGTCTGGCCAAACTCGATCCGGAGATACCCCCGCCGGCCTTAATGCAGGGCATTGACCTGATCACCGAAGGGACCATGACCCTCGCGCGCGTCGCGGAAATGCTGGAGCGCGGCGCGCAGCAACCGTGGCCCGACAACGCGGCCCGCGACCTGCTGGCCCTGATGCTCCGGAGCGATGTCGTCGAGTTTGTGGTCGGCACGCGCATCAATGAGGCTCACCAGGACCCGAATGTGCCGGTTGAGCTCGACCTGCGCCGCAATATCATCCGCCGCATCGTCGGGCTGCTGGAGAGCAAACACCTCAAGGAGTGTTCCGTCCGGTTCCTCTGAGCTCGCGAGCCAATCCCACCGCCCATAAAACGAGCCTCCTCTCCCCGGCCCTCTCCTCCATTCTGAATGGAAGAGAGGGAGAAGAAGCGTGCCGTGCTTGTGTGGTTGACCTCCGGACCGCCACCCGCCACGCGGACGAGGACGCGCCCATCTTTCTCCCTCTCCCCTTCAGAAGGGGAGAGGGCCGGGGAGAGGGGTCCCCCGGTCTCGTCAGCAAAATAAAACGGCGGCCCGCTGCCGGACCGCCGTTCCCAACCAACCAACTCAACCAACAGACTAGATTCCCTTGCCGATCATGAACTTGATCAGGTCCGACACGCGGCAGCTATAGCCCCACTCGTTGTCGTACCAGCTCACGAGCTTGAAGAAACGCTTGTTCAGCTCGATGCCGGAGCCGGCGTCAAAGATAGACGAGGACTTGCAATGGATGAAGTCGGAGCTGACCACCTCGTCCGAGGTGTATTCGAGGATGCCCTTGAGATAGGTCTCGCTGGCCTTCTTCATCGCCGCACTGATCTCCGCGTAGCTGGTCTCCTTGACCGTGCGGACGGTGAGGTCAACGACGGACACGGTGGGCGTCGGCACGCGGAACGCCATGCCGGTGAGCTTGCCTTTGACTTCCGGCAGCACCAGGCCCACGGCCTTGGCGGCGCCGGTCGTCGAGGGGATCAGGTTCAGCGCCGCCGTGCGGCCGCCTTTCCAGTCTTTCTTGCTCGGGCCGTCCACCGTCTTCTGGGTCGCGGTGTAGGAGTGCACGGTGGTCATCAGGCCTTCCTCGATGCCGAAGCCTTCCTTGAGCAGCACATGCACCAGCGGCGCGAGGCAGTTGGTGGTGCAGGAGGCGTTCGAGACGATATGGTGGGCGCTTGGATCGTACTTGTCCTGGTTGACGCCCATAACGATGGTCGGGCAATCGCCCTTGGCCGGGGCCGTGATGATGACTTTCTTCGCGCCGGCCGCCAGGTGGCCTTTGCACTTCTCGACATCGGTGAACAGGCCGGTGGACTCGATCACGACCTCTACGCCCAACTGCTTCCACGGCAACTGCGAGGGATCCTTGGCGCTGACCACGTGGATCTTCTGGCCGTTGACGACCAGCACATCATCCTCGGCTTTGTCCGCCGCGGACTTCTCCGAGCTGACCGTGCCGGTGAACCGGCCCTGGATCGAGTCGTATTTCAGGAGGTAGGCCAGGTTGTCGGCCGGGACGATATCGCCCACCGCAACGACCTGGACGTCCTTGCCCACGAGACCTTGTTCGACCATCGCCCGGAAAACCAGGCGACCAATGCGGCCGAACCCGTTAATTGCAACTTTTACTGCCATAATTTAGATTTCAGATTATATGTAAAATCGGTGAGCGCATATTAGCGGCACCGACACCAAGGTCAACAAAGAAACATGCGACACAAAGAAACATGCCAGGTTAAACGCAGATCAGGCGGGGCATTGGAGCCCTTGTAAGATCCCCATGGCAACTCCCGGGTGAGCCTGTAAGAAGTGCCTACCCTCGCCTTCCGACCGGGGACGCACGCTCCGGGTCGGCTGGCAAGGGCAGGGGAGCCATTCTCTAAAAGGTCACTCGGCAGCAAGGTCTAGCCCCGGGCCATCTTACAGCGGGCTCCAATGCCCCGCCTGGTCTGCGGTTGGCGTTGCCTCCGGAGAAAAGCCCGGTTTACCGGTGAGGGGAGTATAAGGGATTCAGACGGAGGCAGCTTCAAACAGTATCGGTCTCCACAATCAGGATGGCCTGGGGCAGGCCGCCGGCACTTTTCAGCAGCCTCCAACTGCTGTGGACGGCCACCTTCAGGCCCGCCCTGGTTCGTTTCTCGAGGGAGATATTCCAGGTGCCGGCTTGCAGGGTTTGCTCAAGGCAGGTTCGCAGGCCCGGGATCTCCTCCTCTGGCTGCATCTGCTGGAATTCCCGGCCAATGGCCTCGTCCGCCGTCCAGCCGAAGATTCGTTGGGCGCCCTTGTTCCAGTAGAGGATGCGCCCGGCCAAATCCAGCACCGCGATGGCATCATGCGTCAGGTCGAGCAGTTCGGCCTGCTCCCGGATTCGGTCCGCTGCCTGCTTCTGTTCCGTGATGTCCCGCAGGTAGGTCAGAAAGCGTTCTGGCCCACCCTGGTCATTGGTGACCAGCGAGACGTTGGCATCGAGCCAGAGGAACTTGCCATCGCGGCGTCGGAACCGTTTCTCAGTGCTGAACGATTTGAGGTCGCTGGCAAGGAGCCGCTGGTATTGCCACCAGTCAGACTCCACATCGTCGGGGTGGGTTACATCCTGGAGTCGGCGTGCGAGCAGCCCGGCTTTGGTATAGTCGAGCAGTTGGCAAAGCTGGGGCGGGACTTCCAGCCAGCGGCCGTCCAGGCCGATCTCGGCCACCATGATGTGGGAGAAGGATTTCGCCCGGGTCAGGCGGGCCTGGCTTTCACAAAGCGCCGCCTCCGCCAGCTTGCGCCCTGTGATGTCAGTCACGACCCCCACGACGCGCGTCGGGTGGCCCTCCTTGTCTCGCACCAAGGTTCTGCCCGTGTCCAAAACCCACTTCCATTTGCCGGACTTTGTGCGCAGCCGGTGCTCCGACTCGTAGGCCGCCGTGCGCCCCTCCAGGTGTCCGGTCAATCGCTCAATAACGGCAGGAAGATCTTCGAGATGGACGTGCTGTTTGAAGAAATCTACGGTTGGCTTAACCTCTGCCGGCGCATACTCCAGCATCGAAGCCCACAGGTCGTTATAGACAACCGCGCCCGTTTGAGGGAACCAATCCCAGCTGCCCAGCGCGCCCCCGTGCAGCGCAAAGTCGAGCCGCTGCCGGCTCTCGCGCAACATGCCCTCCGCCTGCTTGCGGCCGAGCGCGATCCCGATGCTGGCGCCCAAACCCTCAAAGAAGCGGATCATCCCGGGCGTAAACCGGTTGGGCCGATGGTCGTTGAGCTGCAGCAGCCCGATGATCTCCGCGCCTGTTCTGAGCGGGATCAGCGCCACGGACTCATAGCCCTCGCCGTGGCAGCGGTTGCGGGTGCGCGCCAGGCGATCGGCATCGGTTGTGGTGGCCAGCAGCGTTGTGGTGCTGTTGGTCCAAAAGCTGCCTCCCGCCGTGAAGATCGGCAAGGCGGGGTTGGTCCGTCCACGGAGAATATTGCCGCACATGCACTCGAGTACCGGGTTTCCAAGGGCGTCACGCACCACCCCGCCCGCCTGGTCATGCGCGCACAAAAAACGTTCCGCGCGCACGAAGTCCCCGGAAAACCCCAGGGTTTCGTAGTAGGGAAAATCATCCCCCTCCACCAGGCGGATGCCAACCGCGTCAAAGCCGGTGGCGATCTTGACCGCCCCCAGGAAGTCGTGAATTGTTTTTTCCAGGTCTTGAGAACGGTTGAGCACTTCCAGGATCTCCCGGGCGAGGTGTTCCCGGGTCTCCGTCTTTTGTCGCTCCATTGCATACAGCGCAACCCGCAGGAGCAGGCTCCCGCTCATCTCCCCTTTCAGGAGCCATTGCTGGGCTCCCTCTCGCATGGCCGCAATCCCCCGCTCGAGGTCGTCTGTTCCAGTCAGGACAATCACTGGCACGCCTGGTGCCGCTTGGCGCAACTCCCGCAAGGTTGCCATGCCCTGACTGCCGGGTTCGCCCAGATCCAAGAGGACCAGGTCAACCGTTCCGGCCTTCAACCGGGCGGCCGCCTCCGCAGGTCGGGCCGTCGGGAGAATCGAAAAACCAGTTAATCCGCCCTCCATCAGCACATCCCTGATGGAGCCCGCCCCCAAGGCGTCATCCTCCACTGGCAAGATGGAAAGAGTTCGGATCATCCTTCAACATGCCACGTCCAACGCGGGCTGGCAATGGCTCCCGGGCTGGCTGGCACCTCCCGCTGATCTGGCGGCAGCATCACAGCACACCCATTAGCCCGTTTGCGGACAGAATCTGCTGGCACTTGGAAAGTTAAGGGCTAATGTAAAACAAGTCTGGGACAGACGCTCCTGCACCGCTGAGGGGTTGCCTGTCCTTCCGGCAGCACCAGCATCATGGGACAAGAGCCTGACAACGAATCGCCGCTGTGTCGAAGCAGGGCTAATGGATTCCGGCTTCGCTCGCGGGAGGGTATTGTCCTCACGCACCGCACCGCACCGCAAGCCGCGCTCAATTCCGGGAACCCGCGTGAATCAGGGCGCATTTTGCCCATGGCGGTGGCGCTGCTGGCAGGGATCTGCTTGCTGTCCTGGTTTGGACTCAGGCATGTGCATCCGGCTCGAACCTCCCCCTTTGCTGAAATGGTCCGGCAGCCGGTTGTGCCGGTCGTGGCTTCGCGCGTGACCAGCGCAGGACCGGGTGGCGCTCTGGCCGCCGGCCGCCCGGCGGCTTACCGCCTGGGCGCGCAGCGGGTTCTGAGTTATGGCAACGCCGAGGGGGAAGTCGGCATGGTTCGCGGCGGCGGCCAGCCGCCGGTCGGTCCGGAGTCGTTTGCCCTGGGCAAAGACGGAGGCGTCCTGGTGGCCGACGTGGTGAACAAGCGGGTGATGTTTTATGACCGCAACGGGGCCTATCTCCGCAGCCTCAGCCTTCCAGGCATAGCGCTCGGGGACATTGCCACCGACGGGCAGGGCAGGGTGTATGTCTATGACCAGGCGCGGCGGGCCCTGCACCAGTATGAGTCTGACGGCACGCCGGGCAGCACGCTCGACCTGAACCCCAGGGACATTGACACCCGGGGCTACTTCCACGTCGCCGGCGACGCGCTCTATTTTGCCGATGCCGCGGCCCGTGATGTGCTGGTCGCCATGCTAAAGGACGGAGTGCTGGTGGTGCCCGACGCCGCGGCGGAGCGCGTGGCGGATGGCGTTCATGGTGCGAGCGGGCGCATCTATTCGTTGTCCCTGGACAAGGGGCAGGGGCTGCGGTTGGACATCCGTGACCCGGCGGCGCCCTCGGCCGTTCAGTCCGTGCAGGCGCCTTTGCCGGGCATTGTGTCGGCGCGGTTTGCGGGCGAGGACCAGGCACGGCGGTCTTATGTCCAGACCGAGCGGTTGGAGGGGGATCGCATCATCCTCGAAGTCCTTGCCTTCGGCGCCGACGGGGGGGAATTGGCCGCGACGCGGATGCCGGAGAACGATTACGCCATCTGGACGGCCAAGTTGGTGGAGGTGCGGGGGGACGGGGCGATTGTGCAGTTCCTGCCGCAGCGGGAGCAGGCCAGGCTGAACCTGTTTGTGAATTAACGACGCGTGCGAATGAATACCTTGCGAACCAGGCTTGCGCTTCTCGGGCTTGCGCTCCTTGTCATCCCGTATGTCGCGCCGGCGTGGTCGGGCGATGCCTGGGGCCCCATCACCCGTGCGGCCATCAAGGCAAACGCCGACCTGATGATAGACTCGACCTGGACGCCGAAGAACACGTTCACGAACTGGCAGTACGGCACGTCTTACCAGGTTTATTCCAAGGGGGTGACCTACACCGGCGTGCCCTACAGCCAAAGCAATCCACAGGATACGTGGTCGGAGTTCTACAACTATGCCACCAACACCAGCGGCGGCAGTGTGCAATACGGCAACGATTGCTCGGGCTTCGCGAGCATCTGCTGGAAGCTGCCCTCCCGCGAGGTGACATCCTGGTTCGAGAGCCAGATCGGGACGTATTGGACCAGCCTGGGCGCGACCGGCACTGCAGTCAGCGCTTCCCTGCTGGTGGGCGACGCGCTCAACTCGGCGACGGTCGGCCACATCGTCCTGTTCCTGAACTATGAAACCACCGGGGTGCGCACGATGGAGCAGACCCCCGACAACGCCCAGCGCAAGGTGCGGACTTACAGCAACCTGGCCGAATACCGGCCCATCCGCCGGCTGCAACTCAGCGATGCCCCTTCGCTTTCCGTGGACGGCTTGAGCCGGGTGGCGGATGCGGGCAGCGCCGTGAGCTACAGCGTCACAGCCGCCGGCACCACCCCCTTCACCTATCGCTGGCGGTTTAACGGGAACACCATCGCGGGGGCGACCACGAGCAAGCTGACGTTCATCGCGGCGCAATTGACCAACGCCGGCAGCTACGTGTGCGTGGTCACAAATGCCTACGGCAGCGTGACCAGCCGGGTGATGTCGCTGACGGTTTACCCGGTCCAGACGACGGTGTTCCTGGACACCTTCGACACGAACACAGCAACGCAGTGGCTGCTCAGCAAGAGTTCCACTGACACGCGGGCGACCTTCAGCTACGACTATTCGGGGCTCGGGATTCCTTCCGCGCCGCGCTCGACGGGCGGGACGACGCGAGGCTTGCGCCTGGAGGCGAACATGACCGCGGGCGCGGTGGCGGCGATATCGCTTTCGCCCGTCAACCGAAGCTTCGCGGGTGATTATCGGTTGCGCTTTGACTTGTGGATGAACGCGAACGGGCCCTTCCCCGCCGGCGGCACCGGCTCCTCGCAGCACTCAACTGCCGGGCTCGGCACCGCCGGCAACCGGGTGGAGTGGACCGGTGCCGGGACCACCGCGGATGGCTATTGGTTCGCCGTTGATGGCGAAGGCCAGGCCGACGACACCTCAGCGACTATCGGTGATTTCTGCGCCTTTGCGGGGACATCGCTCAAAAGCTCGACTTCCGGAGTCTATGCGGCCGGAACGAATACGACCGCCAAGGGCAACATTGATCCTTACTACGTGGACGCGTTCCCGGGCGCGATCCAGGCACCCGCGTTGCAGCGAACCAATTACACCCAGCAGACCGGCGCGCTGGCGGCGGGAACGATTGGGTTCGCTTGGCATGAGGTCATCGTGGCGCGGCGCGGCAATACGGTGGACTGGGCGATTGACGGGATCAGGCTGGCGACCATCACGAACGCGTCCTTCACGGCGAGCAATGTCTTTGTCGGCTACTGGGATTCGTATGCGTCGCTCTCGGACAACACCAACTTGAGCTTCGGCCTCGTGGACAATGTGCGCGTCGAGGTGCCGGTCATCGCGCCGGCGGTTGTGTCGCAGCCGCGGGGTCAGACCAACCTGGCCGGCGCCAGTGTCACGCTATCGGTTGCCGCGACTGGGACCGAACCGCTGTGCTACCGCTGGCAGTGCGGCGGGACCAATTGCCCGCCGGGCACCAACGCGATGGTGGTGGCCGCCGCCGGCAATTACGCGGTGACGGTGAGCAACGTGGCGGGCATGGTGACCAGCGCTGTGGCCATGGTGGCTTTCACCAACGCGCCGCCGGCTGAGCCCGGCCATTTCGACGCCATCTGCCGTCTGCCCGATGGCTCGATGCGAATGGGCATGGCGGGCACCCCGGGCACCAACTATGTGGTCCAGTGGACCAGCGACTGGCTGGCGTGGTCCAACCTGTGCACCTTGTCCGGCACCAACGGCACCTTCTGGCTGGTGGAGCCCTGCGCCACCAACAGCGGCCGTCGCTTCTACCGCTTGCGCCTTGGCCCGTGATTGCCTGGCAACCCATTGAGCATGGATCCATTGATGACGCACCGGGCTAAAGGTCATTGCAGGAACGAATAAGTTCTACCGTGCTGTCACCCCTTGAACACAATTAGTCCAACCAGGGCGGGCAACCCGCTGTAGGCCGAGTCCTTATGATGGAACGGCCTTCAGGATGAGACGGCATCAGCGAAATCCGGTGTTTATGGGGAGGGCACCCGGTGTGTCTCCGATGGGGGTCGACCCCCATGGGAGACACACCGGGTGCCCTCCGGGGACTCGCCGGGGTGACCCTGTGCGCAGGGCTGGGGCCTTTCGGGATTGGGCGAGTGGTTGTGGTTGGAGTTCTTGGGTGCTCAGAACTCCGCGTTCCCCGGTGTGCGCGCGAAGGGAATCACATCCCGGATATTGGACACGCCCGTGAGGAACATCAGCAGCCGCTCGAAGCCCAGCCCGAACCCGGCATGCGGCACGGTGCCGTAGCGGCGCAGGTCCGCATACCACGCGTAGTCGTCGGGATTGAGCTTCTGGTATTTCATGTTATCCAGCAGTTGATCGAGCCGCTCCTCGCGCTGCGCGCCGCCGATAACCTCGCCGATTCCGGGCACGAGAATGTCCATGGCGGTGACGGTTTTCCCGTCCTCGTTCAGGCGCATGTAGAACGGCTTGATCTCGCGCGGGTAGTTGAACACGGTGGCCGGGGACTTTGCATATTCCTCGGTGAGGAATCGCTCGTGCTCCGACTGCAGGTTCAGGCCGTATTCGACCGGGAATTCGAACTGACGGCCGGACTGCTTCAGGATCCCGATGGCCTCCGTGTAGGGCACGCGCACGAAGGGCCGCTCGACGACGAACTTCAGCCGCTCATGCACCCCCTTGTCCACGAACTTGGCAAACAGCGCGAGGTCCTCCCCGCAGTGCTCCAACGCGTGCTGCGCCATGGCCTTGATGAAGGCCTCGCCCAGGTCCATGTCCCCCTGGAGGTCGCAGAAGGCCATCTCCGGCTCGATCATCCAGAACTCGGCCGCATGGCGCGCGGTGTTTGAGTTCTCGGCGCGGAAGGTCGGGCCGAAGGTGTAGATGTTGGACAGCGCGCAAGCGAAGGCTTCGCCCTCGAGCTGGCCGCTCACGGTCAGGTAGGTCTTCTTGCCGAAGAAATCCGCCTCGGGCTTCTCGTCTATGTTCCCCTTGAGGGATGTGACTCGGAACATTTCGCCCGCCCCTTCGCAGTCGCTGCCGGTGATGATGGGGGTATGGACATAGACGAAGTCGCGCTCCTGGAAGAACTGGTGGACCGCAAACGCCAGCCGGCTGCGCAGGCGGAAGATGGCGCCAAAGAGATTGGAGCGGGGGCGAAGGTGCGCGATAGTGCGCAGGAATTCCGGCGTGTGGCCTTTCTTCTGCAAGGGGTAGGCGGCATCGGCCGTGCCGATCAGCTCGACCCGGCTGGCGCGCAGCTCCCACTTCTGCCCTTGTGCGGGCGAAGGCACCAGTTTCCCCTCGACCACCGCCGAGGCTCCCGTCACGAGCCGGGTGATGTGTTCGGAGCCGGGCGTGCCGGCATCCACCACAACCTGGAGGTTGGCGAGGCAGGAGCCGTCGTTGAGTTCGAGAAACGAGAAGCCCTTGGAATCGCGCCGGGTGCGAACCCAGCCCTTGACGGTTATCGAATCCCCGGGCTCAGTGGATGCCAGGATATGTTTGATTAACGTGCGCATACAAATCACTACTTCAAAATCCTCGCGCCGGCCGCAGGGCGGGAGGAGAAAATGGCGGCCTGTCGGCCGGTCCGCTTCTCGTAAGTCCCATCCACGGCGCGGATGAGGCCCGCGACCGCGTCCGCCTTGACCAGGCAGACGGCGCAGCCGCCAAAGCCACCGCCGGTCATCCGGCAGCCGATCACCCCCCCATTCTTGCCAATAGACTGGACAATGTCCACCACTGCATCCAACTCCGGGCAGCTTACCTCGTAGTCGTCGCGCAGGGAAGTGTGGCTGTCGCGCATCAGTTGGCCCACGACAGGCCAGTCGGACGCCTGCAATGCCTGAGCCGCTTGCAAGGTACGCTCGTTCTCGCTGATGACGTGGCGGGCTCGCCGGAATGTGATCGAGTCCATCTCCCCTCGCGCCGCTTCCAGCGTTGCAAGTGTCGCATCGCGCAGCGCCGGCACTTTGAGGGCGCGCGCGGCCGTCTCGCACTGTGAGCGTCGCTTGGCATACTCGCCCTCCGCCAGACTGTGGCGCACGTTGGTGTTGATGATCACGACGCTGACCGAGAGATCGGTCATCGGCACCGGCGTGGTGGTGCGGGAGCGGCAGTCCAGCAGCAGCGCCTGGTTTTCCCGGGCCAGGATGGAGGTGAATTGGTCCATGATCCCGCACGGCACACCGGCGAACTCATGTTCCGCGCGCTGGCACAGCAGCGCCTTTTCCAGCGGGTCGAACGTCCTTTGGTTCATCGCTTCGAGGAGCGTGGCCGCGGCCACCTCCAGGGCGGCGCTGCTGGCGAGCCCGCCGCCGTAGGGCAAGGTCGAGTCAATCACCGCGTCAAAGCCGGTGGGCTTTCCTCCTTTGTGGGGGAAGCAGGCGATGACGCCGCGGACGTAGTTGGACCAGGCCGGCTGGCCGCGCTCGATGCCGGCGCGCACGCTGAAGTTGGCGGTTTCCCCCGTGGTCACGCTGTGCAGGGTGACTTCGCGCCGCGCATTGGGCCCCCCGGCGATCAACGTGTAGCGCTCGATCGCCATCGGCAGCGCGAAGCCGTCGTTGTAGTCCGTGTGCTCGCCGATCAGGTTCACGCGACCCGGCGCGGCGACAATCCACTGTGGTGCATGGCCAAAGCACCTGGAAAACAGCTTGGCCGCCCGATCCGCCATTAGGTTCAGAGACATAACTTACTGGCCGGAAGCATAAGCCTTGAGAACCCGCTAAGCCAGATCATTGCTGCAAGATCCTGCAGGCCCCGTTATAGTGATGCCGTGCGCAAGCTGCCACGTTCATTCTATGACCGGGACACAATCGTGGTCGCCCGGGAACTCCTCGGGAAGCACCTTGTGCTGCGGTCGGCCGGAGGCAACCGGATTGGCCGCATCGTGGAAGTGGAGGCCTACCTGGGGCCGCACGACCTGGCCGCGCACTCGGCGAGGGGGTTGACTGAGCGCACCAAGGTGATGTTCGGCCCGCCGGGTCACGCCTACGTTTACCTGATTTACGGCATGTACCATTGCATGAATGTCGTGACGGAGAGGGAAGGTCATGCCTCGGCCGTGTTGCTGAGGGCGATCGAGCCTGTCGAAAACGTCGAAGGGCGAACCCAGGGCCAGGGCCTGCTCTGCCGGGCCATGCGCATTGACCGGCGCCTCAATGGACACGATCTCCTGAGCGAGGACTTCTACATCGCCGCCGCGCCTGAAGCGCCGCCGACGGTCATTGTCAAGCGACCCAGGATCGGGGTGGATTATGCGGGACACTGGGCCCGCCGCCACCTGCGATTCTACATCAAGGGCAACCCGTTCATCTCGCGGCCTTGATTCCTCCACTTAATGCGTTCACCCTTCGTGAGACCACTCGGGCAGGATCATAGGGGAGCTTGAACCTCGGACCTGTCAGCGGCATATTGTCTGACATGAAAGTGACCAAGACCGTGACGGTGAGAGAATTGAAGCGCGGAACACCCGAGGAAGCTCTGGGCCCTGGTGAGGCGTTACGTGTGACGAAGCCGTCCGGCAAGGGATTCCTGCTGGTCCGTGAAACGGAAACGCCAGACTTGGCCGCGTTGCACGAAGAAATCATGCGGGACATTCCCCTGACCGGCCCGAGCCAAAAAACGGACCTGGCAGCGTGGCATCAAGAGGATGAGGAATGATCGTTTACCCGGACACCAGTTTCATTCTGGTTCGAGGGAGGGGATAGCTTCCAGGAAATGACCCGCGGCGCGTCGAGCAATCCCGCGAACCGCTTCGAGCGGATCCATGTCGAGCCTGATGCCGACTGGGATCCGGAGCAGGATCCCCTGCCGCGCACGCAATTCCTGCGCGACCGCAGCAGCCGGATCGTCGCCACCAACGACAGTCCGGACGTCCCTTTCGATGCCAGCATCAATCCTTACCGGGGGTGTGAGCACGGCTGCATCTACTGCTACGCGCGGCCGACGCATGAGTATCTCGGTTTCTCGGCCGGCCTTGATTTTGAGACGCGGATCATGGTGAAGGAGGACGCACCCGCTCTCCTGCGCGAGGAGTTGGCCTCGCCCCGTTGGATTCCGCGAGTCATCGGGCTGAGCGGTGTCACCGATCCCTACCAGCCCATTGAGCGCCGGCTCAAGCTGGCGCGAGGTTGCCTGGAAGTGCTTGCCGAGTTCCGCAACCCGGTGAGCGTTGTGACGAAGAACGGCCTTGTCGCGCGCGACCTGGATCTGCTTTCCGAGCTGGCCCGATATCAGGCGGCCATGGTGATGATCTCGCTCACGACGCTGAGCACGGAGTTGAGGGCAATCCTCGAGCCGCGGACCTCGCCGCCGGCGGCGAGGCTGGGAGCCATTCGGGCCTTGGCCGCCGCCCGCATCCCGGTTGGCGTGCTGGTCGCGCCGGTGATCCCCGGATTGACGGACCACGAAATCCCGGCGCTGCTTGCCGCCGCCGCGGAAGCCGGGGCGAAGTTCGCCGATCATGCCCTGCTGAGGCTGCCCCAGGCTGTTGCGCCACTCTTCGAGCAATGGCTGGCGCAGCATTTGCCGGCGAAGAAGGACAAGATTCTGGGCCGGCTGCGTGCGATGCGCCGGGGTAAGCTCAATAACTCCCAATTCAGCCTGCGGATGAGCGGCGAGGGGGTTTATGCGGGCCAGATCGAGGCGATGTTTGCAGTGGCCTGTCGCAAAGCGGGGCTCGACGGCAACGCGCCACAGCTATCGGCCGCATCCTTTCGCCCCTGCTCAGCCCGACAGCTCTCGCTGTTTCAATAAGCCCGGACCAAGGCCCGGGATGGGCGGCATTGCGACGGCGGCTTGGGGGACAGGCAGCAGGGCGGCAAAGCGGCTTAAGCGGATGCGGGCTAATGTGCCGCATGCGCGGCGGTTGACGCGATGTTCTTGGAGGCGGCCAGGTCCTCCTTGCGCTGCTGCAGGCTCTTAAAGAACTCATAGCCTTCCCGGCAGCGGCGCACCAGGACGTCCTTGTCCTCGAGCATGGTCTTGATAATGCGGAGGATCGGCTTGGGCCGGAGGTAGTAGGCGCGATAGAAGCGGTCCACGGCCTCGAAGATCTCGTCCTTGCTCAGGCCCGGGTATTCGAGGGCGCTCTGCTGGAAGCCGTCGCCTTCCACCAGGTCGGTCTTGTCCTTCTTCACGAACCAGCCGTTCTGGCGGGCCATTTCGTAAAGCTCGGTGCCGGGGTAGGGCGCGGCGAGGCTGACCTGCATGGAGAACACATCCAGCTCCTGCGCAAAGCGGATGGTCTCCTCGATGGTCTCCCTGGTCTCGATCGGCAGCCCGAGCACGAAGGTGCCGTGAATGACGACGCCGGCCTGGTGGCAGGCCTTGGTGAAGCGCCGCATCTCCTCGAGGGTGACGCCTTTCTTGATGTTCTTGAGAATCTGCTCGTTGCCGCTCTCGTAGCCCACCAGGAACAGCCGCAGGCCGGAGTCCTTGAAGGACTTGATCGTGTCGTAGTCCAGGTTGGCGCGGCTGTTGCAGCTCCACGGCAGGCCCAGCGGCGCGAGCTTCTTCGCGATCTCGCGGGCGCGCGGCAGGTTGGCGGTGAAGGTGTCGTCATCGAAGAAGAACTCTTTCACCTGCGGGAAGATCTTCTTCATGTAGGCCATCTCGTCGGCGACGTTCTGGGCCGAGCGGACGCGGTACTTGTGCCCGCCGATGGTCTGCGGCCAGAGGCAAAAAGTGCACTGCGCCGGGCAGCCGCGGCCAGTGTAAAGGCTCACGTAGGGGTGGAGCAGGTAGCCGATGAAATACTTCTCGATCTGCAGGTCGCGCTTGTAAACGTCCGCCACCCACGGCAGCGCATCCATGTCCGGGATCATCTCGCGCTCGGGGTTGTGCCGGACCTTGCCTTCCTTGTCGCGGTAGCTCAGGCCGGCGATGGTCTCGATCGGGCGGCCCTCGGCCACTTCCTTGCAGGTGTAATCGAATTCCTTGCGCCCGACCCAGTCAATCGCCGGGGAGGCCTTGAGCGTCTCGCCCGGCAAGACTGCCGCGTGCGCGCCGACGAAGCCGATCTTTGTCCCGGGCCGGTTCTGCTTGATGGCTTCGGCCACCTTGCAATCGTTCTTCAGGGACGGTGTCGAGGTGTGGATGATGACATGATCGTAGCCTTTGGCCTCCTCGAGGCACTGCTTGATCTGGATGTCATGCGGCGGGCAATCCAGCAGCTTTGAGCCGGGCACAAGCGCCGCCGGCTGGGCCAGCCATGTGGGATACCAGAAGCTGGTCACCTCGCGCCGCGCCTGGTAGCGCGAGCCGGCACCGCCGTCGAATCCGTCAAAACTCGGGGGGGATAGAAACAGGGTCTTCATGAAAATCGAACTGTGCGATCCATCGGGGGACGGTGAGCTGCCTAATCTAAACCTTCTTCGCTTCGCGCACCCTGGCCAGCAGCTCATCCCGCTGCGAGGTGTCGCCCTGGCCGCAGGATCCCCCGTTGCCGTTGTTGCTATGGTGATCGAACATGTTTTTCGGCTCGGCCTGGCCGCAGTTAATGGCGGCTTTGGCTTCCGCAAGGTGGCCTTTGCCGACCGAAAAACCGTTGAAGGCGTTCACCTTGCGGCCCTCGTAATAGGGTGCCGGTCGGGGCCAGAAGTTGTATTTGAACATCTTCCAGTTGTCGCCGCCCTGGTAGTTGGTGCCGAGCGCGCCGCTTGGGTCATACCCGCAGTGGACCATGCAATTCTCGCAGCGCGGATCCCGCACGACGCCGTCCACGACGCCGTATTTGGTCCAGTCCACCTGGTCGAGCATCTCCTGGTAGCGCCGGTAGTGGCCGTCGGTGATGAGGTAGCAGGGGGCCTTCCAGCCCTTGACGTTGCGCGTGGGAATGGCCCAGGCGGTGCAGGTCAGCTCGCGTTTGCCTGCCAGAAACTCCTGGTAAACGGTCGTGCCGAAGATGGTGAAGCGCTCGCCCCATTCCTGGATCTTGGCAAACTTCTCGCGCGTCATGGCCCGGGTGAGGAAGAAGTCCTCGGGCTTCTTGCCAAGGCGTGTGACAATGTCCTTCTTGGCGGCGTCGTAATCGTATCCGGGGGAGATGGTGTGGCCATCCACCTCCAGCGACGAGAAGAACTGAAACATCTGTTCCAGCTCCTGCACGTCGGTTTCCTTATAGACCGTGGCGTTGGTTGCGACCTGGTAGCCGAGCAGCTTCGCCATCCGGATGGCCGCAACGCACTCCTGGAAAACGCCCTCGCGCTCTACAATCAGGTCGTGCGTGTATTCCAGGCCGTCAATGTGAACGTTCCAGTAGATCCATTTCGAAGGCTTGATAACGGGCCGGCCATCCTGTTTGCCCTTGCGGATGCTCTCGGCGTCTTTCTCCAGGATCAGCTTCTCGGCCAGCAGTTTGGCGAGGGTAGGTTCCAACGCCGGCGAATAGATGCCGGCCAGGTAGTCCTTCATCTTCTTCCGCATGAATACGCCATTCGTGCAGATATAAACGATCCGGCCCTGGTCGCGGAGCCCCGTCACCAGCTCCTCGATCTTTGGGTAGATGAGCGGCTCGCCCCCGCAAATGGACACCATGGGCGCGTCGCATTCCTGGGCTGAGCCCAGGCAATCCTCCAGCGTCATCATGTCCTTGAGGCTGGTGGAATACTCGCGGATCCGGCCGCAGCCGGTGCAGGTCAGGTTGCAGGTGTGCAGCGGTTCGAGCTGCAGGACCAGCGCAAACCTTGGGGTGCGCAGGATTTTGTGCTTAATGATGTGACGGGCAATCTTGACCGTCAGCGCGAGCGGAAATCGCATAGAGGGACGTCAGGACCGAACCGTCTCTTCAACGGGAACGGTTGCGGGCGCAACCGGCCCGGGGTGTGCGGGCGACGGATCGGCCTTCATCAATCCCGGCAGGAGAAAAGTGGCGGGCGAGACGCTCTGTGAGGTGTTGATGCCGCTGCATCCGGCGGCAGCCAGCAAAGCCGCCCCGCAAATAGCCAAGTGCAGAATCTTCCAGTTTATTTTCACCAAGTATCAGTATAAACCGGTTTATAGTCTTGGCAACTGCGAATTCCCGGCGAAATCTTGGCTGATGTGAGCGGGCGCGCGACGGGGGCCGATCACGTGTATCTCGCCGACGTGGTGGCTGATGCGGGCGAGAAACAGGTCGCTCGTGAACTCCGACTCTGCGGAACCTCCCTCGCCGGTTTCCCCGCCCGGCGTTACTGGGCAAAGGGTGCCAGCAACGTCAGCGGTTTGTCTTCGTGCTGCCGGTAAATCAGAAAGTCCCGATCGAGCGTGAAGATGCGCGCGTCGGGGGTGGATTCCGCCAAGGCCACCAGGCAGGTGTCGGCGAAGGACATCGGCACGCTGGCATAACGCTCCATCAGCCACCAAGCTCGCAGCCACAGCCTCTGACTTTCTTCCGCCGAAATGAGGTCGCCCCTTTCAATCAAGTTGCGGGTGCGAGCCAGCGCTGTCGGATGATGGCGCACCACAAAACCCGCTTCCGCCAGGACCGCACCGCAAGTCACCATCGGCTCATGCATCCGGTGCAATTGCGCGGAAGCCCATTGATGGCACCCCTCGCGGCGATCTGCAAGTGCCACCAGGGGACCGGTGTCCAGCAGCACTACTTCCGCCATTGCCCGAAGCCTTCCAGGTACTTAGGGTTCGTCGCTAGATCGCTCACGCCGCTGTCAATGCAACCGATGAAGTCCCCCATCCGCTGATACAGGCTCGGCCCATCTGCGGACCGGCCAACCTCGGGCGAGGGCAGCGCCTTTTCCAGCGCCGCGCACACAAGCTGGTCGGGCGGAACGTGCGTTTGCGCGCTCGTCGCCTCCAGCCTGGCCGCGAGGTCGTCCGACAATTCAATCGTCAGGGTGCTCACGTCCCAAATGTGCCACAGCGCCGGGGGCGTGCAAAGGGCGAACTGAAATAGGGGTCGGTTCCTGAGTATGTCATATTTCACCCGCGCGATGCTCGAAAGGGCAGATACAACGGAAGCCGGCAGCCCGCGTTTCAAACCGGCGCCAGGGCCATCCAGTTGCTTTGCCCGAAACGGGTCTTGAACTTCTCGGCCAGCGCTTCGGCGGCGGCCTGTCCCTCCACGATGGCAAACGTGGTGGAGCCGCTGCCGGACATGAGCGCAGCGGCCGCGCCGTTGGCACGCAGAAACTCCTGGAACATCCCCAGCAGCGGGTATTTCTCCAGCGCCGGCGCTTCGAGCGAATTGTAGAGCTCGCTGCCAGCGGTCTTGAGGTCGCCTGCCTGGAGATGGGAGACGAGCTGGCGCGCGCGGCCCGGCTGGCCGTTGAGGGCGGCAGGGAAGCGCGCGAGATTCTGGTAGGCCCATGGGGTGGCGATGCCGAAGCCGGGATGGATCAGCAGGAACACCGTGCCCTTGAGCGCCGGGAAGAAGTCGAGCGACTGAACCTGCTCGCCGCGGCCGGTCGCCAGGGCCGGGTTGCTCTGCAGGAAGAAAGGCACGTCGGAGCCGAGGAATGCGGCAATGAGCTGCAGTTTGTCCATGCCCAGCGGCCTGCCAAACAGCTCGTTCAGTCCCAGCAGCGTGGTGGCCGCGTTGCTGCTGCCGCCACCCAGGCCCGCCGCCAGAGGGATCCTTTTCTCGAGGCGCACCCGCACGCCCTCCTTGATCTTCGTGCCTCGGAGGAACAACTCCGCTGCGCGGTAGGCCAGGTTCCGGTGGTCGGTAGGCAGGCTGGGGTCGCTGCACGTGAGTTGAATGCCCTGACCCGCCCGGGCGAAGCTCATCTCGTCGTGGACTGCCACCGGGTGGAACAGGGTTTCAAGCTCGTGAAAACCGTCCGGCCGCTTGCCCAGGATGTTGAGCAGCAGGTTCACCTTACACGGCGATTGCTTTTCCAGCGTCATGCGGATTGCTTCATTTGCGACAAGCAGGCTAAAAAAAGAAGCGCCAACACACAAGTGTTGGCGCAGTTACCGAGAGCAACTGGGATGAACTTAATGCAGATCGAAAATCTTGAAGCGGCTGCCCGGGATGAACGGCGCCACATCGCCGCCGCTGAACCCGAGGTTCACGTCGGTCGAGAACATGGAATCCGCAATCAGGCCGGGCTTGTAGCTGTCCGGATACAGGTACCAACTGTCGGGATTGACATAATCGGTGAAGACCGGCTTGTAAGGCGGCAACGGAGCCGTCACCACCTCATAAACCCCGACGCCGGTCCGCGCCACCGACTTGCAGAATCCGCGGATGAAGCCGAGGGAGTAATTGTGTCCGGGGGTGTCAAACAGGGCGGTTTGCTCCATGGACCGCTGCATTTCCCCGAGGCGGGCGAACTCCACCGTGTTGCTGACGCCACGGCCGAGCTTCTTCTGCGCCCCGGCGCAGCCGCTGGCCAGAATTCCAACAACAGCCAGCGCGGCAAGTGAGGAAAATATGTTACGCATAAATTATCGTTTCTTGAATGCAGATTAGCCCGATTCGGAACCTTGTAAAGAGGGATTTTATTCTTTTTGGGCCCGGCGCGTTGCTGCGGATTAAACAAGCTGGCGGGTGATTCTTCAGCCGCCAGTCCTTCGTTCACCTCATTAGGCGGCATCGAACCAGCCGCTGATGTCATTAACCCCGGCCCGCCCGATTGGTTTCCTGAAAAAGTGCCCCGACGGCCGGGCTTGACGCGCCTCTGCTCCGGGATCAGACTCGCGCCATGAAACGTCGCGCATTCCTCAAGTCCGTTGCCTTCACCGGCGCCGCCGGCCTGATTCTCCCTCGCACCACGCTGTTTGGCGCCAATGCTCCCGGGAACAAACTCAACATCGCCCTCCTCGGCACCTGGGGCCGCGGCGAAGCCCACTTCGCGGGCATCGCCAAGGAAAACGTCGTCGCTCTCTGCGACGTCAACGAGAAGCACCTGGCCTTTGCCGCCCAGAAATTCCCCGGGGCGACGACCTACGTGGACTGGCGGAAGTGCCTCGACCAGAAGGATCTCGACGCGGTCGTCTGCTGCACCGCCGATCACACCCATGCGTTCGTTGCGAACTGGGCCATGAACCGCGGC
This sequence comes from Verrucomicrobiota bacterium, assembly GCA_026397855.1. Classification (GTDB taxonomy): domain Bacteria; phylum Verrucomicrobiota; class Verrucomicrobiia; order Limisphaerales; family UBA8199; genus JAPLUA01. The sequence continues at coordinate 55,690 of JAPLUA010000264.1, forward strand.
AAGCATATCTATTGCGAGAAGCCCCTGGCCAACAGCGTCGAGGAGGCCCGCGTCGTCCGCGCCACCTACCTGAAGAACAAGAACAAGCTCGCCACGCAGGTCGGCACCCAGCGCCACGCCATCGAGAACTTCAACCGCGTCCGCGAAATGGTTCGCGATGGCGCCATCGGCGAACTCGTCGAAGCCTGTGCCTGGGGCAACCGGCAGCTTCGCAAGCCCGGTTATCTCCCCGCCGCCGGCGAACCGCCCGCCGACTTCCACTGGGACCTGTGGCTCGGGCCCTCGCCCGCGCACCCGTGGAATCCCGAATACTTCTCCGGCTCCTCCGGCATGAACTGCCTGCAGTGGAACATGTATTGGGACTTCGGCAGCGGCCAGGTCGGCGATATGGGCAGCCACACCATGGACCTCGCTTGGAATGCCCTCGACGCCGGCCTCCCGGTTTCGGCTGAAGGCAAAGGCGAACCTGTCAATCCGGACGTCAGCCCCGTCAAGCTCGAAACCCACTTCGACATCCCGGCCAACGATTGGCGCCCGGCCATCCGGCTCGCCTGGTATCAAGGCGGTGCCATGCCCGAATCCCCCTCGCCCTACGTGGATTTGAACCGCATTGACCACGGCGCCATGTTCGAGGGCAGCAAAGGGGTCATCATCGCCGACTTCAACTCCCGCATCCTCCTGCCGCGCGGCAATCAGCCCGACATGACCTACTATCATCCGCGCACCAAGGCCAAACTCATCCCGCCGATCGGGGATTTCCAGCAGCAATGGGTGAATGCCTGCAAAGGCAACGGCAAGACCTCCTGCGACTTTGACTACGGCAGCAAGCTCATCGAAATGATGCTGCTCGGCCTTGTCTCCTATCGCGTCGGCAAGAAGATCAAATACGACGGCACCGCTGGCCAGACAGACGACCCCCAGGCCAACGAGCTGCTCCGCCGCACTTATCGGCCCGGCTGGACGCTCAACGGATGATGGGCCTGCTCCGCCGCCTGGTCCCAGCGAAAGGCTGAGCCGGGGCCCGTGCCGCGGTCCGGGCTATTGCCCCTGCTTGCCGATGCAATAGAGGTTCGTGAAGCCGCGCAGGAAGACCTGGTTTCCGCTCAAGGCCGGCGAGGCGTAGGCCCCTTCGCCAAGGTCATTCCGGGCGACCAGCTCAAACTTCGGCCCCGCCTTTACCACGTGCATCACCCCCTCGTCGTTCAGGAAATACAGCAGTCCATTCGCGCTCACCGGCGAGGCGTGGTGCAGGCCCATCGGTTCCTTCCAGAGAATCCTGCCGGTGGCGGCTTCGTAGCAGTGCGCCGACTTGCCGACGAAGCCTGAGGTGAAGAACCAATCGCCGACCGCGATGGGTGATGGAACGTAGGGCGTCCCTTGAGCGGTCTTCCAGGCAACCTTGTTGGAGGTGACGTTGCCCTGGCCGTCTGGCCTGATGGCCACCAGCATTTTCCCGGGCCAACTGCTGCAAGCGAGAACCAGATCCGCCTTTGGATGGTAAACCGGTGCGACGACAAAATCGTCCGATGGGCCATCAATCATCCACAGCATCTTTCCCGTCTGCGGATCGTAGCTGGTCACCGCCTTGTCGCCCGCGGCGATCATCTGGATGCGTCCGGCCATCTTTGCGATGAGCGGCGGACTGTAGCTTAGCGTGGGGTTCTCGCAGGCTGTCTTCCACACCGTATGGCCGTCAGCCCGGCTGACGGCGACGATGAAGTTCTCCCCCTTGCTGTAACAGACCACGATCACCTTGTCCTCGAACAGGACGGGCGTATGGCTGAAGCCCCACTGGCTCTTGAAGTCCCCCGGACGCACCATCCAGAGCTGCTTCCCGGTGAAATCGAAGGCCGCAATGACAACCTTCTCGCCGTCGAGGAACGTGACGAAGACCTTCTCGCCATCGGTGGCGGGCGTTGCGGATGCGTAGCTGTTCTCCTTGTTCTTGGCTTCGAGGGGAGCCCGGACCACGGCCTGCTGCCAGAGCACGGCGCCTGTTTTCCGGTCCAGGGACAGGAGGATCCGGTCCTGGGTTTCCTTCAAGGCCGAGGTTACAAAGACGCGGTCGTCCCAGATAATCGGCGAGGAATGGCCTTCTCCCGGGATGGGAGTTTTCCATGCAATGTTCTCGGTCGCGCTCCAGCGGGTGGGAGGCTTCTGCTCCAGGCTTGTCCCGTCGCCCCGCGGCCCGCGCCAGCAGGGCCAGTTCTCTCCCCGGACAGAATGCGCGGCCAGGGTTAGCAGGAAAAGAAAGCCTGCACGCTTCAGGGCACAATGAATGGTTGTCAGTATCACGGGGAGAGTATTGCACCCCGGCTTTCCGCGGTTCAAGCCTGGAGAGATGCAGGGCTGCATCAAGCTCTTGAGATCCATACGGCATGGATGGATGCTCCCCCAGGGAGAGATGCCGTTGAAATGCTTTAGGCGCAGCAATTCTCATTATGGCCCTGTCACCCAACGCCGGGTGTGGGCACCCGGCCAGCCCGTCTCGTCCATAATGAGAATTGCTGCTTTAAGCTTTAGCACGGCGCCTTTGGGATGTTAACTGTGCACGGCATGAACCTGGCGATTGAGACGGTCGGGCTGACGCGGCGCTTCGGGAACCTGAGCGCGGTGGATGCGATTGACCTGCGCGTGGAGCGCGGAACGTTCTATGGCTTTCTCGGCCCGAACGGCGCGGTTTCTCGGCCCGAACGGCGCGGGCAAATCCACCACCATCAAGATGCTGACTGGGTTGCTGGCGCCGACCTCGGGCGCGATGCGCTTGCTGGGAGAGGGCCTGGGCGATCCCGAACGCGCGCGCGCCGTGAAAGGGCGCATGGGGGTGGTGCCGGAGAACCTGGCGCTGTTCGAGAATCTCACCGCGCGCGAATACCTTACTTTCATTGGGCGGATGTATCTATTGCCCGAGGCCACTGTCCGGGAGCGAACGGATGAGCTGCTCTCCATGATGGAGCTGGCCCGGGAGGAGAAGAAGCTGGCGCTTGAATACTCGCACGGCATGAGGAAGAAGCTCGCGCTGGCGGCAGCCCTGCTGCCGAACCCGGAGCTGCTTTTCCTGGATGAGCCGTTTGAAGGGGTGGATGCCGTTGCGTCGCGGGTATTGCGCGACACGCTCAAGCGCGCGGTGGAGCGCGGGGCGACGGTATTCCTGACCTCGCACGTGCTGGAGATCGTCGAGAAGCTCTGCACCCATGTCGGAATCATTGCCCGGGGCAAGCTGGTGCACCAGGAGTCAATGGCTGCCGTGCGGGAGAAAGGCTCGCTGGAGGAGCGGTTCCTGGCGGTGGTCGGCGCGGACCAGTTCGAGCCGCAGAAGCTGAGCTGGCTGGAGGGTGGACGGTGAAGTGGCAACAGCTCCGGGCCATTCTGTGGCTGCGCTGGAGGTTGACGAGGAACCAGTTCACGCGCGCCGGCAAGGTCAACGCGGTGCTGTCCGCTATCGGGGTTGCGGCAATGCTGCTCGGCGCCGTTGCCGCGGGCTTGGGGGGCGCGGTCGGGGGCGCATTTGCCGGAGCGAAAGCCCCGCCCGAAGCCCTGCTGGCTATCTGGGATGGAGTGGTGTTTGCCTTCCTGGCCTTCTGGCTGAGCGGGCTGATGGTTGAGATACAGCGTTCCGAGAGCATTGACCTGTCCAGGTTGCTGCACTTGCCGGTGACGTTCCCCCAGGTGTTCGGCTTCAACTATGCGGCCTCGCACCTCACGCCCGGCATTGTGGTGATGCTGCCGGGGATGCTGGGGCTCTGCGCCGGGCTGGTGTTTGGGGCGGGGCCTGCGATGGCGCTGCTGGTTCCGCTGGTCCTGGGCTTTGTGTTCATGGTGACGGCGTGGACCTACTGCGTGCGCGGCTGGCTGGCGGCGCTGATGGTGAACAAGCGCCGGCGGCGCGCAATTGTTGTCTGGGTAACCATCGCATTTGTAGGCATCTGCCAGCTCCCCAATTTCCTCCTGAACTCGCCCTACGTTCGCAAGCAGATGCGATCGGGCCATCTCGATCGGCGAACACCCGGGCAGGCTTTGCCGGAGCCGGTACTGCAGGCGCACCTGGTCCTGCCGCCCGGCTGGATCGGCTACGGAGCGATGGCTCTCAAGCAGGGGAATGCGTGGCCGGCTTTGTGGGCAACGGCGGCAAGCTGCCTCATTGGCGCCCTGGGGCTGATGCGGGCATATCGCCTGACAATTCGCTTTTACCAGGGTGCGGACGGGCGGGCGGAGCAAAAGCCGGTGGCGCCGGGGGAGCCCGGGGCGCCGGCGCGGCGCGGGCTGCTGCTCGTCGAGCGCCGCCTGCCCTGGCTGCCGGACGACACGACAGCGCTGGCGCTTGCCACCTTCCGATCGCTGTCGCGCGCCCCGGAGCTGAAGATGGCTTTCATCATGCCGATCGTGCTGGGGCTCATGGGCGTCTTTACGCACTTTACCCGCTCGCGGCATTCGTGGACGGGGGTGCCGGAGCTGTGGACAGGTTTCGTGGTCGCCGGGGTCGCGGTGGTCGCCATGTTCTCGTTTGCCCACATGATGGCGAACATGTTCGGACTGGACCGGAGCGGGTTTCGGGCGCTGGTGCTCCTGCCGACCCGGCGGCATCACATCCTGCTGGCCAAGAACCTGGCCTTTTTGCCGTTCGCCCTCGCGGTGGCCCTGGCCATGCTGGCTGGGATCCGGTTCCTCGTTGCGGCCTCCTGGACGACACTGCTGGCCGGTGTGTTGCAGGCCGGGGTCGCGTTCCTGCTGCTCAGCCTCGGGGGTAATTTGCTTTCCATCCTGGTGCCTTATCGCATGGCGACGGGCACGCTCCAGGCGAGTAAGCCCAAGGCCATGGCGATCCTTGCCGGGCTTGGCACGCTGTTGTTTCTTCCGCTCGTCATGCTGCCCATGCTGCTGCCGCCCGCGTTGCAGCTCCTGTGCTCCTTCTTCAATTGGGTGCCCTGGCTCCCGGTAAACCTGGTGGCGACGCTTGGCTTTCTTGCGATCTCCGGCTCGCTTTACTGGCTGCTGCTGCCGATGGAAGGACGCCTGCTCGAACGGCGAGAGCAGATCATCCTGCGTGAGGTGACGGAGGAGGTCGAGTAAGCCGGCGCAGGTCGCGCGCACCCGCTGTCCTGTGCCTCCGAACCGGGGTGGCCCAGGGACATCTCTTGCAGGCGCAACGCTCCCTTTCCCATGTCAGGAAAGGGTCCTGCGAGCCGCTCCGGGCGATTCCTGCCTCTCCCGGAATCGGGGGAAAAGCGCAAAAACCCCTTATTCCCTTCGAAGCCCCTTCGAGACCCCATCGAAGCCCCATCGAAGCCCCGTCGAACCATCACGCCAGCAGCACCCGTGCAACAAGCTCCAACCCGGCGAGACTCCGGCCCGGCCCTGGCTCGCCTGCCGCCAATACAGGGTCAGCAATGGCCAATAAGAGTGTGGTTGCAACCCCCGTTTCCGGCTGTCATCATGAATGCCCAATTCACCACTGACACGGCGATGAAAGCAAATAACGGATCCCTCAGCGATGCCCGGTTGCGGGCCGAGCTCAACCGGTGCGAATACTGCGAGGAGAAGCCCTGCAAAACGGCCTGCCCGGCCGATTGCTCGCCCGTGGATTTTATCATGGCGGCGCGCGTGGGGGACAAGTCGGACTTCCGCCGGGCCGGGGCGATGATCATGGGCTCGAACCCGCTGGGCTGGGTCTGCGGCGTGGTGTGCCCGGATTACTTCTGCATGAAGGCGTGCTCGCGCCGCACGTTTGATTACCCGATCAATATTCCCGCCGTGCAGGCCAGCGTGATGGAGCGGGCTTACGAGGCCGGCCTGCGGAGCTTCCCGGCGGCACCCGCGAATGGGAAGCGCGTGGCCGTGATCGGCTCGGGGCCGGCGGGACTGGGCGCGGCCACCGTGCTGGCGCAGCGGGGTTACAAAGTCACCGTGTATGAGCGGCGCGAGCGGCTGGGCGGGATGATGCACCTGATCCCGGACTTCCGGCTCGACAAGAAGGTAGTGCGTCGCGACCTCGAATTCCTCAAGCAACTGGGCGCGCTGGAGTTCGTGTCGGGCAAAGCAGTAAGCCGGCCGGAAGAATTGCTGGCCGATTACCGGGCGGTGATTGTGTGCGCCGGGCTGGAGGAGCCGCTTAAGTTGGACATCCCCGGCGAGGAATACGCGCTGTCGTGGCAGGACTACCTCGAGAACCAGCGCAAGATCAGCGTCAAGAACAAGAAGGTGGCCGTCCTGGGCGGCGGAGCCGTGGCGGTGGATTGCGCCACGACTGCCAAACAGCGCGGCGCGCTCTCGGTCGAGCTGGTCTATCGCCGCAAGCAGCAGAACATGCCGCTGACAGCCTATGAGCGGGAGATGCTGATCGAGCACGGGATAGACATCTCCAGTTGTTCCAAGCCGCTCGAAATCGTCCACCAGGGACGGCGGGTCACCGGCCTGCGCCTCGCCCACATGATCCTGCCCAAAGGGAAGGCGCCCCGGCCCGAGAACTTCGTAGTGAGTAAGAAGGAGTCGCCCCTGTTCCGTGAGTTCGACGTGGTCATCTCCGCCATTGGCAGCCGGCCTAGGCTGCCGATGAAGAAAACCCCGGGGATCTTCTACGCGGGCGACATGGTGCTCGGCTCGGCGACTGTCGTCGAAGCCGTGGCCACCGGCAAGAACGCGGCGCTGGAAGTCGAAGCCTATATCTCCGGTCACAAACGACCCCACTTCGCGAATCGCGCCAAGAGCCACGTGGAGCTGGCGGGCCTGAACCTTTGCCCGGTGCCGCTGGACACGGACTTCTTCGGTCGCAAGATCCGCTCGCCCTTCCTCCTCTCCGCCGCGCCGCACACCGACGGCTACGACCAGATGCGCAAAGCCTACGAGGCCGGCTGGTCGGGCGGGGTGATGAAGACCGCCTTTGACAACATTCCCATCCATATCCCGGCCGAATACATGACCGTGTTCGGCCCTTCGACCTACGGCAACTGCGACAACGTCTCGGGGCACTCCCTCGACCGGGTGCGCAAAGAGCTGGAGCAGTTGGTGAAGGAGTTCCCCGACCGGCTCACGCTCGCGTCCACCGGCGGCCCGGTGACCGGCCGTGACGAGCATGACAAGCCGGTTTGGCAAGCGAACACGCGCAAGCTGGAAAGCGCCGGCGCGATGGGCGTGGAATACAGCCTCTCCTGCCCGCAAGGCGGCGACGGCACCGAGGGTGACATCGTCTCGCAAAACGCAGAGCTGGCTGCGAAGATCATTGATTGGGTGATGGAGGCCAGCGCCGATGACAACCCCAAGCTCTTCAAGCTGACCGCAGCCGTCACGTCCATCAATCCGATCATCAAGCGCATCCAGCAGGTGTTCGCCCGCTATCCGAACAAGCGGGCCGGCGTCACCCTTGCCAACAGCTTTCCGTCGCTGGCGTTGCGCAAGGTCGAGGGCCGTCGCTGGGAAGAAGGGGTGATCGTCGGCATGTCGGGCGAAGGCGTCCTGCCGATCAGCAACCTGACCCTGGCCAAAGTCTCCAGCACCGGCATCGCAGTCTCCGGCAATGGCGGGCCGATGAACTACAAAGCCGCCGCCAACTTCCTGGCGTTGGGCGCGCAGACCGTGCAGTTCTGCACCATCGCCATGAAATACGGCCTGGGCATCGTCGGCGACCTGCACTCCGGCCTGAGCTTCCTGATGGAAGAGCGCGGATTCAAATCTGTGAAGGAGTTGATCGGCTCGGCGCTGCCCAACCCGATCACCGACTTCATGGCCCTCTCTGCCATAAAGAAACTGCCGACAGTGGTTGCCGACCTATGCGAGCATTGCGGCAATTGCACCCGCTGCCCGTACCAGGCCATCGCGTTGAACGGCAGGAAGGTTCCGACCTTTGATCCGGCCCTCTGCATCGGCTGCTCCCTGTGCGCGCAGAAATGCTTCGCCGGGGCCATCTCCATGCGCCCCCGCACGCCGAAGGAACTGGCCGCCCTCCAACATTAACCCCCGATATTTCATGCCTCCCCCAAAGTGGCAACCAATAGGAGCGCGGACATTCCTGTCCGCTT
>JAPLUA010000390.1 GCA_026397855.1 Verrucomicrobiota bacterium
GCCGAACACAAAGGCCCAGAGCACGATGCCGCAGAGGAACAGCACCGCCTCCAGGTACCACAGGGATTGGGGACGATGGACCCAGAAGAACAGTCGTGGATAGCAGGCCAGGGCTGAAACCAGGGCGGCGGTTACGGCTGATCTGAGCACTTCGGGTTGCGCCAGCGATCGCATAACCCTATTCTATCACCGCAACCCCATGCGGGGAATAGGACAAATTCAGCCCGATCGGCCCGGGACCGCCTCGTTGCGCAATATACGGTTGTAAAAGAGCAAAATATGGGAACCGTTGGGGCCGGCAGAAACCCTCTAGGGTGTAAGCCAACTGAGTTGGCCAGGCGGCAATCTTGCCTCGGTCGTTTATTATGTCTGCGATTGTATCAGGCGCGCACAAGCGCCTAGAAAGTTCAAATCCGTCTTTCAACGACGACTCGCTCGCGGCATCGGGCCCGGCCAGCATGGTGAAAACCGGCGCCCGGTCCGGTTCCGCCGAAGGTGCAGACTTCTCTTATGTGGATTTGGGGGATTCCGCCCGCGTGGCACTGATGATTAATCCGCGGGGCCGGGGCTCCTGCGCCAAACAACTCGGGGAGATCCTGTCACGCCTGTCGCATGTGCTGGAACAGCAACCTCAGCCGATGACCATAACCTCCCAGACGGTTTTCCTGCGCGAGGCCGGTGACGAGGCTGAATGCGCGCGCGTCCTGGCCGAATTTTACGGCACCAATTACCCGGTGACCAGCTTTGTGTTGGAGCCTCCCTGCGATGGCGCAGCCCTCGCGCTGGAAGCCTGGGCAATCGGCGGGAAGTCGGTGCGGGTGGATCGCCACAGCCCGCAGGTTCTGACAGTCAGCTATGACAGCGTCCGATGGGTTTACTGCGCCGGCATCAAGCCGCGGGCTGAGGCGCGCGGGGCCTATTCGCAGACCCTGGACGCGCTGGAACAGTTGCGTGCCGGGCTGGCTCTGGCAGGCAGCAGCTTCGAGCAGGTTGTCCGCACCTGGTTTTACCTGGGGGGCATCACGGAGCTGGAAGGGGATTGCCAGCGCTACCTGGAGCTGAACCGGGCGCGCACGGATTTCTACCACGATGTCCGCTTCCGCTGCTCCATGATGAACCCCGGCGCGCCAAAAAGCGTGTACCCCGCAAGCACGGGCATCGGGATGGCGGGCGGCGGCCTGGTCCTTGGCTGCCTGGCGCTGGAAACCCGCCGCGACGATGTCTTCCTGTTGCCGCTCGAGAATCCGCAGCAGATCCCCGCTTACGCCTATCATCCGAAGTATTCGCCCCAGAGTCCGAAGTTTTCCCGGGCCGTGGCGCTGGGGCTGGGGGATTACATCACGACCTGGATTTCGGGCACCGCCAGCATCGTGAATTCGGAGACCTGCCATGTGGGGGACATCGGCAGGCAGACCGAGCAGACCCTTGACAACATCGAGCGCCTCATTTCCCCGGACAACTTCGCACGGCACGGCGTCAGCGGAGCGGGTGCCCACCTGCACGATCTCGCCAAGTATCGCGTTTACCTGAAACGGGCGGAGGACCTGGCGCAATGCCAGGCGGTCTGCCAGCGGAAGCTGGGCCCAGTGCCGGTAATTTACACGGTGGCCGATGTCTGCCGATCCGACCTCCTGGTCGAGATCGAGGCGGTGGCATTCACGAGGTGCTCCCGCCCCCCGACGCCTTAGCCTTACTACCCCCCGTCCCTTGCGCCTTTGCTTCTTGGCGCCTTCGCACTGCTATGCCCCGATTTGATCGCAGGCCGCGAAGATTTAACGCAGAGGGCGCAGAGGTTTGCAGAGATTCGCAGAGTGTTCTTCTTCTCTGCGTTTCTCTGCGCTCTTCGTTGCCGTTTCTGGGTTGAACCTCTTTCTTGGATTCCGTGCGGTCAAGCCGTTTGACAGAAGGCCACGTACGGGCCACAATGGGCACATGAGCGCAATCGCCAAGAGCCGTATTGACCCGGAACTGAAGCGCAAGGCAGAAGCCGTCCTGGAAGAGATCGGACTGAAACCACGGGCCGCATTGGAACTTTTCTACAAGCAGATCATCAAGCGCCGGGCAATCCCGTTCCCTGTCCAAGCCGACAGCCCGGAAGATGACGTTTTGAGCCCTGCCGCCCGCCGTAATGCGCTGGCTGACGAGTTTTAGGCTGGTTGAAGCTCTAAAAACAAACCCTTGGCGTGGAACCGCTGCAAGTCAGATTCTGTCGAACTGGCTCAAGACGTAATCCCGCGCGCGCGGGACGTCGTCGAGCGTGAGGTGCTCGATGACAAGGTTCATCTCCCGACCGAACCCGGCTAGCAGCCGCAGGTAGAGCGGGTAGTCGAGCACTCCCTTGCCGGCGGCGGGCAGGTCCGTGCCGTTCGCTGAGCCCTTTACATCCTTGGCATGAGCCAGCACGGTCTGTTTGCCAACCCGCCGGAAGATGTCCTTCAGCATCGGCGCCATCTGGGACAGGTCCTCCTTGCGGAAGTAATTGCAAGGATCCATCACGAGCCTGAGGCCCGGCACATCGCGCATGACGCGCTGCGCCCGCGGGGCAGAATCAATCACATTCCGCCAGTAGGGCTCGATGGAAATAACCGCCCGGGTCTTCTTCGCGGCCGCGGCCAGCTTCTCCAGCGACCCCCGGCAGGCCTGGTACCCAGCCTCAGTCGCATTCTCCGGAGACTCGCTCCACTCGGACTTCTCATTCAGCGTGCCTGTTTCGGTGGAGATGACCGGGCAGCCGAAGTGCTTCCAGTTCTCAATCAGCACCTGCATGCGCTGTTCGCCCCGCAGCCGCTTGGCGGGGTCTGGGTCCACGACGTTGTAGTAGCCATACAGCCCGGCGATCTTCAGGTTATGCTTGGCAAGCGTGCTCGTGATCCGCCGGGCCTTGTCCCAGTCCGGTTGCCAGGGATCGAAGCGCACATCGGCGAAGGCATATTCGAGCACCACACAGTGAAATCCGTCGTCCGCAATACGGCGCGCGGCTTCCTCCAGGGGCAGGTTGGAATAGACGCCGGTGAAGACGCCGAGCTTCAGATTGTTCCTGGCTACCGAGCGCAAGCCCTGGTTGTCCGGGGCGGCTTTGCTGACAAAAGGAAGGCCAAGGGCGGCGGCGCTGCTGAGCTTTAACCAGGCGCGGCGATTCAGTGTATTCATGTGCGGTTGGAAAGTGCGGTCTGGCAGAAGATGGGGCCTATCCTGCCTTGCACGCTGTTAACGGGTGAGAAGTCACGCGGCCATTCTGCACGGCGGAGCCTCGATGCCAACCATAAAAGCGCGATCGGAAGCGACCCGCAAGAATGCGAAAGGAGCGCGGACATTCTTGTCCGCTCCCCGAGCGCAGTCAGCCTCCGGGCGGACAAGAATGTCCGCGCTCCTCCACATGTCCGCATCCAAGGCCAATGCAAGGATAGACTCCAGGCCCGGGGGCCATTATTGTTTGGCGGCTCATGCATAACACTGTCTTCCAGGCCCTTGCGGAGGCTGCCCGCACCGACGAACGGGTCGCGCTCGGCATTATCACCGGCACGAAGGGGTCCAGCCCCCAGAAGGTCGGCGCCAAGGCGCTGTTTTATCCGGATGGACGGATTCGCGGCACCCTGGGCGGCGGCTGCCTGGAGGCGGAGATCCAGCATCGGGCCATTCAATCGTCGCGCTCCGGCAAGGCGGCGACATTCGAGCTGCTGCTCGATCATGACTTCGGCTGGGATGATGGCCTGATGTGCGGGGGCAAAGTGTGCGGGCTGATCCTGCCCGATGCGCAAAGCGCCGGCGAACGGTTTTGGAGCGAGCTGGGAGAAAGGCGCGCGCGGCTGGATTGGGGCGTGGGGAGTGACTTCCGCATCGCTCGCGCGCCGCAGCCCGCCTCCGGGGATTGGCTTTACCGGGAAACCGTCGTGCCGCCCTGCGCCCTATGGATTGCCGGGGCAGGACATATCGCCCAGGCGGTGGCGCCGCTGGCCTTGCAGTTGGATTTCAGCGTCACCGTGTTCGACGACCGCCCCGCGCTGGCCAATCACCAGTTCTTCCCGCGTGAAGTGGCCCTGCAAGCCGAGGTATGGGAGAAGCTGCTGTCGCTCCCGTCGCCGCAGGCTCCGTGCTTCGGGCTGATCGTCACGCGCGGGCACCGCCACGATGCGCTGGTGCTCAAGGAGTGGATCCGCCGGCCGTTCCTATTCCTGGGAATGATCGGCAGCGCGCGCAAGGCGCGGTCCATCTTCGAGCACTTTACCGATGAGCAGCTCGCCACACCGGCCGAGTTGGCGCGCGTGGCCTGCCCGGTCGGGATCGAGATCCGCTCGCAGACCGTTCCGGAGATCGCCGTAAGCATCATGGCCCAGTTCATTGATAAGCGCGCGGAACTGGTCACCGACGTGGGAAGCACCTCGTCACCTGCCTGAAACTTCCGCGCCCCGCCAGAGCGGGAGGGATTCGGATTTCAGATTTCGGATTTCGGGTTTCGGGTTTCGGATTTGGGGGCTTGGCGGCAGGTTACCACCCTACAAACGCCCCCCAAGCCCCCCTCCGCCTTGAATCGCCCGGAAGATCGCCTCGGGCGTTGCGGGCAGCGCGAGCGGCACCTCGCCTCCGCGCGGGCCGAACGCGGCCACGGCATCGCGGATCGCCTCGCGCACCGAGATTGCGAGCATCAACGGCGGTTCGCCCACGGCTTTGCTGCCATGAACAACCCCTTTTTGCGCGGCGTTCCTGAGCAGTGCCACGTTGAACTCGCGCGGCATGTCGCCCACGGCGGGGATTTTGTAGGTATCCGGCGAATGCGTGAGCAGCCGGCCCTGGTCGTCCCACTTAAGCTCCTCGCTGGTCAGCCATCCCATCCCCTGCACGAAGCCGCCCTCCACCTGCCCGCGGCTGAGGGCTTCGTTAATGGATTCGCCCGCATCCTGCAGGATATCGGTCCGCAGCACCCGCATCATGCCGGTAAAACCGTCCACCTCCACCTCCGTCACGGAAGCGCCGCAGACGAAATAATGGAACGGCTTGCCCCGCCCGGCGGCACGGTCCCAGCGAATGCCCGGCGTGGCGTAGTAACCGGTTGCCGACAGGCTGATCCGCTCCATGTAGGCTTGCTGCAAGACCTCCGTGACGGTCACGGTGACACGCGGGCGCCCGCGGTCGCAGACCAGGCCGTCAGCGAAGACCAGCCTGCCCGGCGCCGGCGCGCGTCCAAGCTTCCCTTTGAGCAAGCGCGCGGCGACCGGAGCCAGCCTCGCGCGGAGAATCTCACAGGCATTCTTCACCGCCGCCCCGTTCAGGTCCGTGCCGCACGAGGCTGCGGTGGCCGAGGTGTTGGGAATCTTGTCGGTGCTGGTGGGCATGACGCGCACGCACTCGGGCCGGAGGCCCAACTCCCGGGCGGCAATGGCCGTGATGTTCGTGTGCAGCCCCTGGCCCATCTCGGTGCCGCCGTGGTTCACCTGCACCGTTCCGTCCTGGTAGGCCAGCACCAGCGCCCCGGCCTGATTGAGGAAGGTGGCCGTGAAGCTGATCCCGAACTTCACGGGCGTGATCGCCAAGCCGCGCTTGGTATGGGGATGACCGGCATTCCACTCGACGATGGCCTTGCGGCGGCGCGCAAAGTCGCTCGACCGCTTCAACTGGTGCCAGATCGCTTGAAGGCGGTTGTCGCCGATCTCCTGCCCGTAGTGCGTCGTGTTGGTCTGGCCCCTGCCGCGGTAGAGGTTTCGCTCCCGCACGACCTCTGGCGGCAGGTCGACCCGGCGAGCTATCCGATCGAGCATCTCCTCCATGACCACGATCCCCTGCGGCCCGCCGAACCCGCGAAAGGCGGTATTCGATGACAGGTTGGTCCTGGCAACCTGCCCGCGAAACTCAACCGCGGGAATGTAGTAGGCATTGTCGAGATGGAACAGCGCGCGGTCAGTGATGGCCTGCGAGAGATCCAAGGCCCACCCGCCATTGGCATACAGATGCACCCGGGCAGCCCGCAATCGCCCCCCGGCATCAAAACCGGCCTTGAACCGCGCCAGCACCGGATGCCGGTGCCCGGTCAGCATCATGTCCTGGTCGCGGTTCCAGCGCACGCGGACCGCCTGGCCCGTGTGATGCGCCGCCAGCGCCGCAAGCGCGGCGGGTGCGACCCCCTGCGTTTCCTTGCCGCCGAAACCGCCGCCCATCCTCAGGCTTTGCACGACCACCTTGTTCGCCGGAACGCTCAGCAGGTGGGCGACCGTGGCCTGTATCTCCGTCGGATGCTGCGTGGAGGATGAGATGAACACGGCCCCATCCTCGCCCGGCCTGGCCCAGGCCGCCTGCGTTTCCAGGTAGAAATGTTCCTGGCCTTGCAGCTCAAACACCCCGGTTAACGTCAAGGGCGCCCCGGCCAATGCCGCGCCGACATCACCCCGGCGCATGAAGTTCGGCGCGTTGTGGAAGCTGCGCGCGGCGAGAGCCTGCTCGAGCGTCAATACCGGCGGCAGCGGTTTGTATTCAACCAGCACCTTCTCGGCCGCCGCACGGCAGGCCTCCTGTGATTCGCCGACCACCAGCGCCACAATCTGGCCGTGAAAGAACACCTCCTTGTCCGCGAGTAAGACCTCGTCGTGCTTCACCGCCCCGATGTCATTCTCACCGGGCACATCCTCCGCCAGGAGCACAGCCCGGATCCCGGCCATGGCGCGCGCCACGGTGGCGTCGCGTTTCAGGATCCTGGCACGGGCGTGCGGGGAACAGACAGGCCACACCTCAAGCAGGCCCGCGGCATGATCGTCAGTGTAGGTCGCCTCACCGGTGACATGTTTGTGCGCGCTCTCGTGCGGCGGCGAGGATGCCCCCGCCGGCGCAGGAACTGGCGCAAGGAGGTCCTGGTCCTGCCCCGCGGAATCATCCGCCGCCACCCCGGTCGCGGCCTCGTAGTAGAACTTCTCGAACAGGCTCGTGATCATGGCGCGCCGGTATTCCGCGCTGCCCCGGAGGTCGGAAATCGGCGCGAACTCAGACTGCAACAGCGGCAGCACTTCCCTGACCGTGTCCTCGTTCCACATTTTGCCTGGAAGCGCCCGCTCCGTTTTTTGCGCCCGCACGGGCATGGCGGCCACGCCGCCGTATGCGAGCCGCGCATGGCGAATCACACCGCCGGCATCCACATCCACCGTGAAGCAGGCCGCGACAGTGCTGATATCCATCTCACGGCGCTTTGACACCTTGTGCCAGGCGCTCTTCCGCGTGCACCCCGGCTGAGCCACGGTTCGCGGAATGAGGATCGTCTTAAGCACCTCGCCCGGCCGCAGATCCGTCTTGCGGTAGGAAAGAAAGAACTCCTGGATCGGAAGCGTGCGCTCAGCGATTGGCGCCCCCGTCGCCCCGCTCCCCAGCGCGGCCACCACCACCTTGGCGTCCAGCGCCAGCAGCACCGGCGCGCCGTCGCCAATGGGCGATGCGGTGGCAATGTTTCCGCCGAGGGTGGCGCGGTTGCGAACCTGGCGCGAGCCAAACACCCGCAGCATGTCCCTGAGCGCCGGGAATTCGCTCCCCACCCGCTCCTCGATTTGCGTGAGCGTCGCGGCGGCGCCGATGCGCCATTCAGCCGCCGTGGACCGGATACCTCTCAGCTCCGGCACCGCCTCAACCGACACCAGCACCGGGAACTTCCTGAACCGCTTGCTGATCTCGAGCCCAAGCTCCGTGGCCCCGGCAACGACCCTGGCATCGGGGAATCGCCTCACCAATTCCAGCAACCCACGAAGCGATGCCGGCCGGAAGAACCTCTCCCCGCCGAACGCGTATTCGACGCCGCCCAGGCCCGCCGGGCCTTTCTTCAACCGCTCGACAAAGGCATCCGGGCCATCCTGCCGGAGCCGCTCCGGAAAGGCCTCGATGGCGGCCTGCCGGATCGGGCGGTAGCCGGTGCACCGGCAGAGATTGCCGCTCAACTGATCATCAAGCTGGCGGGGGTGCCGAATGTCGCCGCGGTAGTAGCCCTCGAAGAGCGACATCACGAAGCCCGGCGTGCAGTAGCCGCACTGGGAACCGTGGCAGTGGACCAGGGTTTCCTGCACCGGATGCAGCGGACCACGGCCGGCGACCCCCTCCACGGTTATGATCTCACGCCCGGCCACCAGGCACAGGGGAACGAGGCAACTGTTAATCGTCCGGTAACAGGCCCGGCCCTGCGCGTCCCGGTCCATGACCGCCACCGAGCAGGCCCCGCAATCCCCCTCCGCGCAGCCTTCCTTGGCCCCAGTCAGCCCTGCCCCGCGCAGATAAGCCAGGAGGGTCGTGTTCGGGGAGACCTCCCCGACCCGGACCGGGCGGCCGTTCAGGATAAACTCAATGGCGCGATCCATAGCAACTGGCTGAATATAGACCAATCCACTCCGCGCGCGCAATGGCCTTGACCGGGGGGCGTGTCCAGGCCATAGCAGGGGGCAGTTAATGAGAGCGTTGCCCACGCAGGCGGCTGCGTCTGGGTTGTCTTATAGGAGCCTCATGCGTCATGCGGTACAGCGTATTATTTTACAATATACGCCGGACCGTATATTGACAACATATACGGTGTAGCGTATACTTCAAGGCATGAGAGAACTGGCTCGGGATCCGAAGCAGATAGGCAACTTGATCCGGGAAGAAAGAAAGCGCAAGGCGTTGAGCCAAGAGGCGTTAGCTTCCATTTCAGGCTTGCGGCAGGCAAGCGTTTCCGCCATCGAAAACGGCAGCCCGAATACAAAGCTCCAGACCCTCCTGGCGGTTCTGTCGAGCTTAGGATTGGAATTTCAAATATCCTCTCGCTCGACCGGCGATTGGAATATCGGAGGTTAGCTATGGCCCGGCGCCGCCAAAACACTCCTCTGCGGGTCTTTCTGAACAATTCTGAAGTGGCCCTTCTCTTGAAGGACCCTTCTGGAGCCATTTCCTTCAAATACGATAGCTCGTGGTTAGCGAAGGAAAACGCGGTTCCGGTATCTCTGTCGCTGCCGCTCCGGGAGGATCCGTTCCGCGGGGCTCAAGTACAGGCTGTATTCGAGAATCTCTTGCCGGATTCAGAGCATCTGAGGCGCGCGGTGGCAGAAAAAGTGGGAGCTCAAGGGACCGACGCTTACAGCCTGCTGTCTCAGATTGGGCGCGATTGCGTGGGGGCCCTGCAATTTATGCCGGAAGGCGAAGAGATTGACAGGCGGAGCTCCGCTCTTTCCGGGGAAATACTCGACAAGCGCGGGATTGAAGACTTGCTCGACAACCTGGTGAAGACGCCGCTGGGTCTGGATGGCAGGACCGAATTCCGGATATCCCTGGCCGGTGCTCAGGAAAAGACGGCCCTGCTGAGATACGGCGGCCGGTGGATGAAGCCGCATGGCGTCACGCCAACCAGCCATATCCTTAAAAAGCAGATGGGGAGGTTGCCTAACGGAATGGACCTTTCCAACAGCGTGGAAAACGAATTCTACTGCCTGAAGCTCCTGGGTGCGTTCGGCCTGCCCGTGAACTCGGCAGAGATTGTAAGGTTCGGAGCTCACTCGGTTCTAGTGGTGGAGCGATTTGATCGCAGATGGACCTCCCCGGACAGGGTCATGAGATTGCCGCAAGAGGACTGTTGCCAGGCGCTGTCGTTCCCGCCAGGCCAGAAATATCAAACCACGGGTGGCCCGGGCATGGTAAACATTCTCGATCTCCTGAAAGGAGCCGACTTCCCCTGGGAGGACCAGCGCACTTTCCTGAAAGCGCAGGTGCTCTTTTGGCTGATAGGAGCTACCGATGGCCATGCGAAGAACTTCAGCATTCTTCTCGGACCACGGGGCCGGTTTCGCATGACCCCCCTGTATGACGTGCTGTCCGCGCAGCCGAGCCTGGACCAGCATCAGATTTCGCGGAAGGATATGAAGTTGGCCATGTCCGTGGGTGACAGCCGGCACTACAGGTTGGATGAGGTCGTGGGCCGGCACTTCCTGCAAACGGCGAAGCGGGCCAGGCTTCCTGAAACGCTGACCGCCGGAATATTGAGAGAAGTTACGGAATCGGCGGCAAAGGCGCTGGCGACGGTGGAGTGCCAGTTGCCGGGAGATTTTCCGGCTGGCATCTGCGCCTCTATCGC
>JAPLUA010000231.1 GCA_026397855.1 Verrucomicrobiota bacterium
AGATACGTCAGCGTGCTCCCCGCGCACTGCACCTTCGTCTTGCCCTTCTCCTCCGTAAGCGGAATGACGACGCGCTCCGCTACAAACTCCCCCGACTCATGCGACAGCACCGACTCGACGCCGATGCCGGTGGCGTCGCTAATCGGGAATTGCACCAGGCTCAGCTTGTGCTTCGCCAGGATTGGCCGGCTTGCCTGGATCACCGCGCCCAGCGAGGCGTATTTGCTCTTCAGGAACGGGTTGGTCGCGTCAAAGACCGCCACCGGCATTTCCGCCTGCGCCTGCGCCAGCGCCGCCGCCAGGTGCGTGATGCTTTCAGATCGTGTCATAAGTCTCCTTCCAGGTTTCAAATACAGCCGCACATGCGGGCGATTTCGATTTCGATTTCCACATCGCGCCGGTTGTAAGCCAGCGCGGCTTCGCGATCTGCGCGCCAGAGCAGGGGAAAATCCCGGCCTTGCCCGAGCTTCGGCGGCAGCCCAAAGACCCGCGCAACATCGTCAACGCCGTTGCCATCGAACGACCTCCCGAAGGACAGCAACTCCAGCGTGTCGAAAACGGACTCGTGCCAGGCCGGCCGGCCCTTCCAGAAACAGAGCAGCGTCGTCGGAATTTGCAGTCCGTGAACTCGGGCACGATTCACCAGCATCGGCAGATCAAACCCCTTCACGTTGTGACCGCCGACGGCTACGCCATCGGCCAGCGCATCGCCCAGCAGCGTCAGGAAGTTTCCAACCAGTTCCTTCTCCGTGCCCGCGGTGAACGACTGAATCCCCGAGTCATCCCCGGCGCCGATCAGCACGGCCTCGGCGGTCTTCCAATTCAGCGCCGCATCGGCCATGTAATCGGCCTTCCTCCGCTCTTTGGCCGCTGCAATCTTCTCCGGGTCCTTCAGATTCGCCGGCGCTGTGAACTCTGGCGCCAGCGCCAGCAGCTTCGCCTCGTCCTGCGGAATGGTCTCAATGTCGAATACGATGTGTTTCATCTGTTTGGTTCTTTCGTTGTTTCCGTTGTTGTTCGTTGAATCCGTGTCCATCTGTGTCCATCAGTGGTTAAAGCCCCTCTGAAATTGAGTATTCGAGGATGAGCAGCGCATCCGCTGTCTTGTGCGTCACGCGGAGATGAGGAAACCGGCGCTGAGCCTCCGACTTGAGCTTGTTTTTCCAGATGGTTTTCGATGCGCACCTCGAAGCCGTCCCCAGGCCGAACCCCTTTTGCCAGTCTTGTGGGCGCACCAGCAGCAACCGAATGCCTAGCGTCTGAATGACCCCCTGGATAAATCCGAAGTTCTCCCCAAACCGGAACATGGCGGAGCCCGGTTGCCGCTTCCCGACATACCCGCCGACTTCCTCCAGCACACAAACCAACTCGCACTCCTCGACTGCCGCGGCATCCCGGATCTCGCGCACCAGCGCGACCCGGTCGCCCTCCGTCTTCGGCATCGGCCAGCACTCCGCTTTCCCAAAACTCGAAACCGCCAAGCCACCCGAAACCCCAGGGTCTATAGCCAGAATGGTTTTCATGCCCCCTCCTTCGGAATTCGGATTTCGGGCTTCGGATTTCCCGCCAGGGCCGCCTTCCTCCCGTACTTCCGATTCCCCTTCCGCAACGCCTCGACCACGTCGGGCACATAAAACCGCACCCGCCCGCGCACCCTGACGCAAGGGATGTCCTCGCTCGCAACCATCCGATCCACGGTGCAAACCGAAACCTGCAAGGCCGCCGCCAGACCCGGCCG
>JAPLUA010000136.1 GCA_026397855.1 Verrucomicrobiota bacterium
CGATGGAGCACTGACCTTTACCAACACTCCCGCGGCCGCCAATGGCTTCTACCGGATCCGGAGGACACCCTAAGCCGTAACTATGCAGTCGAGCCTGGCCCCATTAAACCGCAGAGACACAGCGCGGCCAAGCCGCAGCCAGGACCAAACCGAGCTTAACGCGGATACGCAGAGGAACTCGGAGAAACGCAGAGAAGAAGAACCCTTTGCGATTCCCTGCGCTCTTCGCACTGCTGTGCCCCGATTTGATCGCAGGCTGCGACGATTTAACGCAGAGGGCGCAGAGGGCGCAGAGGTTCGCAGAGATTCGCAGGGGGTTCATCTCCTCTGCGTTTCTCTGCGCTCTTCGCGTCTCTGCGTTAAAATTGGGTGTCGCTTTGGTTGCGGCTCTGCCGCGCTGCGTCTCTGCGTTAAATCGTCGCAGCCTGCGATCAAATCGGCGCAGTGAGGACTGACACTTGCAGGGAAAGACGCCAGAATAACCCGCAAACTACTGCCAGCAAGCGGGTCGCGAGGGAAGAGGCTCTGAATTCAACCTACGGTGTGTATCGGGTGTTTATACGGCGTGTATCGGGAGGGACTCGGGTGGATTCCGGACGCTTGCTGGTAGGCGGTAACGTTAATGCTGGGAGGTGGTGTTCTTGTCGGGCGTTTGGGATTGGCATGAGCTGGTTTTTCGAGGCGCCTTGGCTGGCTTTCTGTTCGTGCGGTGGAAGTGGGTCTCGCCCGAATCAGCTACCCGCGGCCTCGCGGCCCATAACCTCGTAGCCGCGGACGTGAGTCGGCGCTAATCTCCGTTACGACCGGAGAAGATGGCGCGGACTGACGTCCGCGGCTACGAGGTTATGAGGCTGCGACAAGCATGTCCGCTCCGGAGAAATCCAAGATGCGCACTGCTGGTTCGTTCTGCGCGGTTTTGATTCGCCAACCCGGGCGGCAGGTTCGATATTGAACAAGATGCGCAACACGACCTGGCATTCCGCATGAAAACCATTGTCATCGCCATCGGCGGCAATTCGCTGATCACGGATGCGCAGCACATGAGCGTGCCGGATCAGTATGCTGCGGTGGTCGAGACCGCGCGGCATATCACCGATCTGCTGGAGCACCGTTATCGCATTGTCATCACCCACGGCAACGGGCCGCAGGTGGGGTTCATCCTCCTGCGCAGCGAGCATTCGCGCGGGCTGCTGCACCAGGTGCCGCTTGATTCCATCGTGGCCGACACCCAGGGGGCGCTCGGCTACCAGATCCAGCAGGCGCTGGAGAACGAGTTCCGTCGGCGCGGCCTCAGGAAATCGGTGGCCACTGTGGTGACCCAGACCCTGGTGGACCGCGACGACCCTGCTTTCGCCAAGCCCGGCAAGCCGATCGGCCAGTTCTATACTCGCGTCGAGGCAGAGGACCGGATGCGGGTTGAGGGGTGGGCCATGGTCGAGGATGCCGGGCGGGGCTGGCGGCGGGTGGTTGCCTCCCCCAGGCCGCTGCGCATTATCGAGTCCGAGGTCGTCCGGCACCTGGTGAAGGACGGTTACGTAGTCATCGCTGCGGGCGGCGGCGGCATTCCCGTGGCGGCGGACAAACAGGGGATGCTGAGCGGCGTGGCCGCCGTGATTGACAAGGATCTGGCGTCCGCTGTGCTGGCGCGTGAGATCGGGGCCGACCTGCTCGTGATCTCGACTGCGGTTGAGCAGGCCTGCCTCAACTTCGGCAAGCCGGACCAGCGCCCGATCCGCTCCATGACGCTGGCCGAGGCCAGGAGCTGGATGGCGGAAGGCCATTTCCATGCGGGCTCGATGCTGCCGAAGATCGAGGCCTGCATCCAGTTCCTCAGCCACGGCGGCGCCGAGGCCCTGATCACCTGCCCCGGGAACCTTTCTACCGCCTTGGCAGGCGGGACGGGGACGCGGATTGTGCGGGGCGCTTGACAGGGGGGCGAAAGGAACTACCGTACAACCATGCCTCCATAAATGGCAGGCGATATGAAAACAGCAACATGCAGCGGGGATCGTAAGTTTCGCGTCATCAGCGGGCTGTGCGCAGCGGGGAGCGCCTTGATCTTGTGTGCCCCTTTCCCATCCCCGGCAATCAATGCCGTCGCACCGGGCGCGTTCACTACGCAGGCGCAGGCGCAGCCCTATCAGGCTTCCCCGGCCCCCCGGTATTCGCCGGGCGTTGCGGACGTCCTGAAAATGGTGGAGGCCAGGATAGACCCCGAGGTCCTCAAGGCCTACGTGCAGGCCTCGCCGGTTGCCTACAATCTGACCGCCTCTGAGATCATTGCCCTCAAGAACATCGGGGTTCCGTCGGAAGTCCTGACCGCCATGATCCAGCGCGGCGGCGAAGTGAGATCGCAGTTACAGCGGTCCGGTCAGTCGCCCGCGGCCCCTGCGCCGCAGACCGCATACCCGGGCGCAGCCCCCGCCTACGCCCCGGCCTACGACTACAGCGCGCAAACGGTTTATCCGGCCACCACTTACAGCTACCCCGCCTACACGTATGGCTACCCTGCTTACTCTTACGCTTACCCCGATTATTCCTACAGCTATCCCGGTTACTCCTGGGGCTACCTCGGATTAGGGTTCGGCGGGTATTGGGGAGGATACAACTGCGGGAATTATTGGCCTTCGGCCTATTGGGGCGGATTTGCGTATCGGAATAATTGCGGCTACCGCTACCCCGGGTATTACGGCGGCAACGGGCGCGGCGGTTACTACGGCAACGGGGGCTACAACGCCTACGGGGGCAATACCGGCGCTTACCGTGGCGGTTCCTATGGTTATGGCGGCCGGACGGCCTCCTTCGCCGGCAGCTCCGCATCGTTTGGCGGAAGATCTGTCTCCTACGCCGGGCATTCGGCAGGGGGCCAGTCCTTCGGCTCCGGCGCCCGTTCAGCCTCTTTTGGCGGCGGAGGATCCTTCGGCGGGGGCGGATCATTCGGTGGGCGTTCGGGCTCGTTCGGCGGCGGTGGAGGCGGGGGCGGCGGTGGCGGAGGCGGCCACGGCGGCGGTGGTCGGGGACGATAACGCTTATCAAGCAGCTTCGGCTGCCCAGGCAGGGGACAAGCCAAGTGTTCCGCCCGCGTCACGCCCCGCCCCGGGGCCAGAACCGGATCCAGAAGCGCTGGGGGGATTGGATGAGGATTTCGCGCAGGAGCGTTTCCATGCTGGCGGCCTCGGGCTCGTGTAATCGCTGCGCCAGGGCCAGGGTTGCCGTGAACGCCAGCGCGGCGGCGGCAAAGAAAACCGAGTAGCGATTCCACTCCACACCCAGCCAAATCGGCGAACGGGTGCCCATGGCGTCAATGAGCAGGCCCCAGCCGATCGGGGCAAGGCCCAGGGTGACGTTGCCAATGGTCGAGTAGATGGCGAAGAAGTGATTGCGGCCCATGACGGGAATGATCGCCATGGCGAGCCGCGTGTTGGCCATCTGGATCAAGGCCGCCAGCAGGCCCATCAGGAACTGCAGGGTCAGGATGAACCCGAGCCTGGCGGGGAAGACCCCGCCCGACAGGGAGACCCACCCGGCCAGGACAGCCAGCCAGCCCGCAAAACAGAATGTCAGGACCGGCTTGCTTCCGAGGCGATCCAGGCGCGAGCCCAGAAACCAGAGGCTGCTCAGCCCCCCCAGGTAAGCCACGGAATTGACCAGCAGAATCATGCCCTCGGACATGCCCGCTTCGGACTTGAGGAATGCGACGGTGAAGGCGGTTATTCCCCCGTAAGCGATCGAGTAGCCCACCAGCGTGCGCAGCAGCCGCTGGAAAGGGGCGAACCGGATCATTTCGAGCCACGGCACGCCGCTTTTGGAGGTGCGAACCTCTTCGGACATTTCGGCATCGGGGATACGCTTGAGGAAGGTCAGGCTGATCGCTCCCATGATGGCGCTGAAGGCGAACAGGACCGCAAACTGCCACGAGCCCGGGTGCCCGGCCAGGCAGCCGGCGGCGATGAGAAACGTGATGAAGCTGGCGAGGTTCTGGACCGCCGCATCGCGCGCGAGGTATTTGCCCCGCAAGGCCGACGGTACCAGGGCGGTGATCCACGGCAGCCAGGCGCAGCTCGAGATGCCCCGCGAGAGGTTGAAGCAGAACAGCAGCATCAGCATGAGCGCAAGGCGGCTCTCCCCTTTCAGGAAAATGCCGGTCACAGGGACCAGGGCCATGGCAAAGATGAACATCACCCGCGTGCCCCAGCCCGCATAGACGAACCGCTTGAAGCCGAGCCGGGGGATGTAGCTGGCGGCCGGGATCTGGAAGATGACCAGCAGCGGCATCATGCCGGCGATGATGCCGAGCACGGTGGCGCTGGCACCCAGCGTCTTGGCATAGAGCACCATCGGGCTGCTGAGCACGATCTGGAAGGAGCAGGCGTTGAAGACGGAAAACAGGTACGCGTTGTGGAGCCCGGGCGGGAAGGCGAGTCTCTCTCCCCCGGGGCGGCTCAAATCATCTGCATGCTTCTCAGTCATGTTGCGAATACCCGACCCTTCCATTCAACCATCTGTCCCCGCAAGGGTCCATTCGCATTACCGCGCCGATCACAGGATGAGTGACAAAGACTCCAGGTCCGGAGCGCCGGCATTCTGCCGGCTTAAACCGTTGGAAGGGCTTGCGGGTAGCCGAGCGGTCTTGCCCTGCGCCCTTCGTATCTCTGCAGCTTAATGGGGCTCAATGCAACTGCACGGTCCCGGCGATGAAGTGCCGGCCGCTCAACGGCCTCTCCTCGCCTGGCCAAGGGCATCGGCAGCAAGCATGGCGTCGAGGACTCTTTCGGCGGTGATCCTGCCCGCCTCGTGATGAATCGGCTGTCCAGGATCGCAGGCCTTTTCCGCCGCCTTCATCAGGCTCTCCCGGCTGACG
The DNA here is from genome assembly GCA_026397855.1 of Verrucomicrobiota bacterium. Taxonomy (GTDB): domain Bacteria; phylum Verrucomicrobiota; class Verrucomicrobiia; order Limisphaerales; family UBA8199; genus JAPLUA01. Next base: position 4,862 of record JAPLUA010000136.1, read on the forward strand.
TTTTCCAGCCCGATGTCCGCCAGCGTGGTCGGCAGGCCGACATCCTCACAGAACGAGAAGACAGCCGCCGATTCCTCCACCGGCGCGTCCGTGAGCTGGAGTCCGGCCAGGACGCCGAAGGCGACCTTTTCACCGTGGTAGAACGCATGGGTCTCAGGCAGCGCGGTCAGTCCATTGTGAATGGAGTGGGCCGACGCCAGGCCGGCGCTCTCAAACCCGATGCCGCTCAGGAGGATGTTCGCCTCCACGATGTGCTCCAGGGCCGACGTGACAATGTGCCTCTGGCTGGCGATCTTCGCAGCTGTGCCGTATTTCAGCAGGGTCTCATAACAGAGCCTGGCAAGGTGGAGCCCCGCCGTGGTGCTGTATCCCCCGCACTCGTTGGGCGACCGCGTGCGATCGCAGGAGCTGGCCTCGAACCATGTTGACAGTGCGTCGCCCATCCCGGCCACCAGAAACCGCGTTGGCGCTGCGGCAATCACCGCCACATCCACCAGCACCGCCGCCGGGTTCGATTTCTGATAGCAGACAGAATCAAATACCCCGACCTTCGAGTATATCACCGCGCACCCGCTGCACGGCGCATCGGTCGAAGCAATGGTCGGGATGATGATCGCCGGCAGGCCGGCCCGATCGGCGGCGATTTTCGCCGTGTCAATCGCCTTCCCTCCCCATGCCGGCAAGCACATCAACCCGCTCCTTCGCGATGATGGCCGACAACCGGGCCAGCTCGTCCTCGCAGCATTCGCCCCGGAACAACTCAACACGCGGAGCCGCCGCGCCCGGATTAACGCCGCTTCCGGGAAGCACTTTTTCCCTGGCCGAGGGCGAGGCCAGGATCAGCCCCTTTTTGCCGAGCTGATCCATCAGCGCTGGCAATTCGCGCAGGGCGCCTGCGCCCTGAATATATTTTCCGGGAAAGACGGCTTTCTTGAACATGCGTGCCTCCTATATTCGCCATTGGCGAGGTGAACTTGTGGCTGTCATATCAGCAGGGGAAAGATACTTGTGATCCCTGCGGCTTCCAAGCACTCCACTCTCCACGCTCCATGCTCTCCGCGGGACGCCTGTCAGCCGTCAGCGGCCCCCCCGGCTGTTCCCTCAGGGTCGGGCGCGCCGAACTTGAAATAGAGCCAGTTCCCCAGCGGCACCACCGTTCCCGCCGTCAGCAGGCCGGCCAGGACATCCACCACGTAATGGTAGCGGCAATAGACCGTGGAGAGGCAGAGCAGGCAGGCAACCGCCAGGTGCGCGTAACGGATCGGGCGCAGGTAGCGGAAGGAGAAATAGACGGTGCACAAGGCCACCGCCACGTGGCTGCTCGGGAGAGCCGCGCCCGGGGCCTCAAACATGCGATAGACCCACTTCATGACGTGGAAGAACACCCCCGACTGGACCGACGCCGGGTAGGTGTCGGTAACGGCCAGCTGCTGGGTTTCCGGCGGCAGCGTGTAGCCGTCAACCTGGTGGAAAAACGCGCGGGAGCCGATCACGGGCAGAATGATGTAGATTACGTAGCAGACATAGAACAGGAACGAGACCACCGAGACGTAATGGAAGAACTGCCGGCGGCTACGGATAAACAGCGCGATCCCCACCCCCCCGATCATGATGTAGTAGGAGAAGTAGGAGATGTAGAAGAGCTCACTGAGCGCCACCCACGGAAACTTCTCCATGAACAGCACGCTCGGCTGGCAGCCGAAGATCTGCTGCTCCCACCGGGCCACCAGGGGGTCGAGGTAGTCCTTGAAGAACATCCGGTTCAGGGAGCCGGTCTCGACAAAGA
>JAPLUA010000389.1:0-5471 GCA_026397855.1 Verrucomicrobiota bacterium
CCTGAACGTTGGGGCTGACGAACGTGGTGGCGAAATCACCCGTGACGCTCAGGGAGTAGATGATGGCGGGGGTGTTGCCCAGCAGGAAAGCCAGCCGGGTTTCGTGCGCGCGTAGCGCCTCCATCGCCGCCGCGCGTTCGGCCTGGGAGCGCATGGCATGAATTCCAAAGGCCATGTCATCGGCCAGTCCCTTCAGCAACTCCAGTTCGGCGGCGTCAAAGGCGTTCGGTTCGACCGCGTAAATCGTCAGCACGCCAAAAGTCTTTTCCCCCTTCTTCAAAGGCAGCACAATCGAAGAGGCGTAGCCGTGCTTGACGGCCTCTCTCCGCCACGGGACCATGTTCGGATCGGACTGCACATCGTTGCATGCGACAATCTGGCCGGTGCGGATGGCTGTGCCCGTGGGGCCCCGCCCCCGCTCGTCGGTCTCGGACCAGGTGATCTTAGCCGTTGCCAAATAGCCCTCTTCAAAGCCTGCGCTGGCAACACAGCGGACGGTCCCCTCCTCGTCATTCTCCGCGAAACCCACCCAGCTCATCCGGTAGCCGCCATGCTCCACGATCAGGCGGCAGATGTCGGTCAGCAAGACCGGCTCAGTGGTGGCGCGCGCGAGGGTCTGGGTGCAGGCGTTGATGGTGCGCAAGGTGCGATCCATTTGCTGGATTCTCTCCTCCGCCTCCTTGCGACGCGTAATGAGCAGGGCTAAAAACCAAAAGGTGCCGATGCCAATGAACCTTCCCGTCAGGGAAAGCTGCTGATCGATTCCCGGCGGGGCCCAATAAAAAGCAAGAAGCATGAGAACGGAAATCACCCCCACCAGCAGGTAAGAAGAACGGGGGCCACGCACCTTGCCGGACAGGTAAACCGGGATGAAATAGAAGACCCAGTCTGCCAGCCCGTTCGGGATGATCATGTCCAGGACGAACTGCCCTGCCACAACCGCAAGGATTGCAAGCCAAACAAACCTCTCGGTGCTGGATGAACGCATTCAATAATAATATTTCTCTGGGTGCCGCTCTCGTCAATTGTTTTGTGTCAATCAGTGGTGCGGCGCCCCGCATCCGGGAAGCTTTGCAGTAGAGCAAGAGTCCGGCTTGCTTTGTCCCGCCAACCTTCCAGGTTGGCGGGAGTGCTGATTTCGTTCGGCAAGCTGGAAGCTTGCCGGGACGAGCGCAAGCCGGAGGCTTACGCTACTGCCTGGTGGCGCTTGCAGGATGCAAGCGGCGGGTTATTGGCTCACCAGCCGGTAGAATATTTGCGGCTGGTTGACGTCAATCGTAATCGTGCAGGGTGAACTGCCGGTGACGGGGGCCCAAGGCCCATTGACGAGGTCCGCAGCCCACTGCAGCGTGTAGGTGCCGCTCCAGCTCAGGGTCATCTGGGCGCGATCCTCGCTGAGGGAGACCGCCGGCTGGACAGGCGCGGTCGCGGGATACAGCTGAGTCTGCGGAATGATTTCCGGGCCCCGGCCCGGGGTCTGCCAGCTCAGCTTGGCCACGGCTCCACTCAGGTGTTCAAAGTATTCCATCACGAGCTGATACTTGCGGCCTCCCACCATCGCAAGGGGCATGCTGAACGTATCGGACGGAGCCTTGAGGATCCAGTTGTTGATGATCTCCTGGCCATCCACCCAGAGCCTGACCCCGTCGTCTGTGTTGGCGATGAAAGTGTAGGTCTGGTCCTGCATGGGCTGCACCTGGCCCATCCAGCGCACGGCGAAGTAATCCGCCGTGACCGGTTCGCCAGGGGAGCCTGTGCCCCAATCGAAGTTGATGGTGTGATCAAGCCGCTCCAGCACCGGCGGGTCCGGAATGCTGGCAGGGGGATCGGTGAATGCGGCAAGATTGTAGTATGCCCCCATCAGGCCGGTTCCGGTGCCTACGGTGGCAACGTTCTGCCGGATGATCAGGCTGTTGCCGTCACCGCTGGTTTCGATGGTGAAATAGGCGCCGCCCAGCGGATTGCTGAAGCCGCTGGTGACCAGGCTGAAGGCTGCGGGATCAAAGCCGGTGATTCCGGCGGTGGCAGTGGCGATAACCCAGGTATGGGGCAGGGCATTATTGTAGTTGGCCGCGTTGCCGGGAGCCGCGCCATTGAGGGAGGTGATATCAATGATGAACTGGGAGCCCGGGCTGGCTGCAATGTTCAATGTGCCGTTGATGACAATCTTGTCCCATCCAGGACTGCTCCCGGCGCTGCCGGTTGCATCGTTCATTTGCCAGGCGTAATGGCCGCCGCCCTGCCAGGTCTGGTCGGCGGTCGTGAGGGTGCCAACGCTCGATCCCGGGGACAGGGTGCCATAGACCGTGACCTGGCCGGCGATGTTTCCCGTGCCGCCCAGGGTGCCGGCGGCATCAACTCCCACCCCGCCCGAACTGGTTCCTTGTTCCGCTGCCCGATGTGTTATTCACAAAGAGCGCCCCCTTGAGGATCTCGGTGTTCCCGCCGTAGGTATTGGCGCCGGCCAGGATCGCTTTGCCGGGGCCGCCCTTGACCAGGCCGAGAGTGTTAGTCAACGTGCCGGTGAAGGTGATGATGCTGCCGGCACTCGTCACGCTGATCTGCGGGTCGCTGCCGACGCTGCCCAGGTCCACGTTGCCCGAGAGGGTGAAGTTCGTGCCGTTATAGTAGGTGCCGAAGGAGTTGGTGATGGCCGTGCTAAGGTCTATGGGGTTGGGAATGGCCAGGCCATTCACCGAAACCGCCAAAGCCCCGCTGTTGCTGGTGAACTTGACCGGCCCTGAGCCTAAAGCGGATGCGCTGTTAACGGTGATTGAACCGCCCCCAACCTGCGTGCCGCCTGAATAATCATTGGCCCCGAGCAGGGCGAGGTCCGCCCCGCCGATGTGGATGAGTGTTCCCGTGCCTGTAATCCTGCCGGGGAAAACAACGTTCTGGTAGGTTTCCAGGGTGGCATTGCCTGAGATCGTCAGGCCGCGATTCGCATTCACGTAAAGGGTGTTGGCTGCGGTGATCGGCGTGGGCACGAGGGACGAGTTCATCCCCAGCGTGCCGTTGTTAATCGTGATCTGGTCCTGCAGGAAGGAGGCCGGGACCGATCCCAGCATGGTGTCCTGGGGCAGCCAGGCATTGCCGCCATGCCCGCAGCGCAGGCGCCCGCTGTTCTGGATGATCAGCTTCTCAAAGGAGTTAACCATGTTGGTGGGTGTCCAGCGGACTTCGCCCCCTGCCGAATCCACAATGAACTTTGTGCCGGACGGGTTCGCAGCGGTGATTGGCACCGCGCAATAACCGACGGTCAGAGACGGTTGGACCGTTAACCGGGCGTTGACGCCGAGTTGAACCGTGCCGGAATTGGTCTGGGTATTGGAGGGCCCTGCCAGGAAGCCGCGGATGGTATCGGTCACTCCGTCGGCCAGGGAGAGGGTGCCGTTGCCCGCCTGCAGATCCACCAGCGAGGCATCCGGGATTTGGTTGGAGCCCTCCAGCGTCACGGTGGTGCCCGGTCCGGCGGTGATGGTGCCGGCCACGGCATCCGTGCCCGGGCTCTTGCCGAGCAGGACGCTGCCCGCGCTGACCATGAGGCCGTTGAAGGTGTTGGGGGAAGAACCGCGGAGCGCGAGGGTGTAGGCGCCCAGCTTGGTAATGCCGCCGCCGCCGCTGATGGCGTTGCTCACGACCAGGCTGTTTGCCGCCGCGTTAAAGACCCGGGCTGCGGAGATGGAGATCGGCAGGCTCAGCACCTCCTCAGCCGTTGCGGAGTTGTTGGTGATGCCGCCGCTCAGGGAGAGGGTGCCGCCGGAGGCCGTGATATTGAACCGGGCCGCGCCGGGGTTGAAGGTGATGCCGTTGACGTCATAGGAGCCATCCATGACGGGGCTGGTGCGGACATTGCCGTCGAAGAAAGCACTATCCCCCCCAAAATTCAGGCCGGTTCCGCCCCAGTTGTTCTTGTCAGTCCAGTTGTCGGTGGTGGCGCTGCCGCCGTTCCAGGTCTTGTTGCCGACCGGGCCGCTGTTGACGAACAGAACGACTGAGGCGGTGGCGCTTGAGCTGTTGGGCCCGCTCACCGTCACGGTGTAAGTGCCCGCGTCGGCCAGCGCCAGGTTGCTGATGGTGAGCGAGCTTCCATTGGTGCCGGAGTATTTGGCCGGGTCATAGAGCACATCGGAGCCTCTCTTCCACGTGAAGGAGAGGCTGCTGCCGCCAAAAACCGGGCTGAGCGCAGCGCTCGGATCGTTGTTTGTGGCGATCACGCTGCCGGGGTTGGAAACCAGGAACGCGGTGATGTCGAAGGCAGTCACCCCGCCCCCGGCCGCGCTGACCGCCGTGTAAAGCCGTCCGTCGCCTGCGAGCACCGTGGCACAGGCTTGCCCGCCATCGGCCCCTGTCGCGAAGGAGGTGACACTCGAAAGAACGGAGGGGGATGCCACCCCATTCACGGTCGAGCAGAGGATGTTTGTGAACGACCACGGCGAGGCTTGCACCGTGCTGGTGGTGCCGGCGAGCAGCCTGGTTGCCGGATTGTAGTCGTGGCTGGTTATGCCGTTGGCAACAAAGGTGAAGGGGGCGCCCATGGCGACGGACGACATCGCGATCGGGCTGGTGGCAGCCGGGTCAAACGAGTAGAGCCGGCCGCCCGCCCCGCGAGACTTGCCGACGACCCGGAACTGGTTGGCGTAGCCGGGGGCGCCGTAATCCACGAATGAGCCGGAGGGGACCAGGGTCTGTGAATAGGAGGAAAAGGTCAGTTGTTTGAAGGTCCAGCCGCTGCTGTCGAAAATGGCAAGCCAGGCATAGGTCGTGTTGCCGGCAATGAGGAGGTTGGTGGAAACGCCGGGCCGCACGAAGGCATCCATGGCAGCGCCGAACCGGTCGGTTGTGGCGCCCGGCATCCCGGTCACCGAGGCCACCATCGTCGCCTGGTTGGTTTCACTGCTCCACTGGTAGATTTTCAGGGGGGTGGCGCTCTGGGACCCGGTGACATAGTTGCAGACGAAAATCGTGCCATCGTCCAGGACCGCTATGCCGGATACCGTGAGGGTGCCCCCGGAAACGCCGGTAAGATCCATATCGGCGCCCGCGGAGGTTCCATCGGAGCTCTTGAGCCGCAAGATTGCCGGTGAGCTTCGGGTCAGCAGAAGGTTGCCTGTAGCCGGGTTATAGGCCAGGTCACGATCGGTGGTGGCGCCCACGGAGGTGTTTAGCCAGGCCGGTGGCGTAACCAGGGTTTGGGCATGGGCGGTTGTTACGAGGGTGCCAAAGGCGAGGATCGCCAACGCTGCAACGATTGATCTCTTCATGGGTGAACTCTTTCTTTGTTTTGAGGCTCAGTCTTTCTCACTCCGGCTTACTCTCGCACGAACCTTTGGTGTTGCAACATTATTCGCGACCAATGTCCCGCTCCAGGTTTGACCGAGCGGCTGTTTTGCCCCACTCTGGCGTCATGGCAAACACCTTTGGACATCTCTTCCGGATCACTACCTGGGGCGAGTCCCACGGCGGCGGGG
>JAPLUA010000389.1:5513-6018 GCA_026397855.1 Verrucomicrobiota bacterium
TTCAGCCTGAGTTAGGCCGTCGGCGGCCCGGCCAGTCGAGCATCGTGACGCCGCGCAAGGAGGCCGACACCGTCCAGATTCTCTCCGGCACCTTCGAGGGACAGACGCTCGGCACGCCGATCTGCCTGTGGGTCAGGAACCAGGATGCGCGGCCCGAAGCCTACTCGGAAATGGCAACGAAGTTCCGGCCGTCCCATGCCGACTACACCTACCAGGCAAAGTATGGCATTCGCGCGTGGCCGGGGGGCGGCCGCAGCAGCGCCCGCGAAACCATCGGCCGCGTTGCGGCGGGCGCCATTGCGAAGAAGATCCTGCGGGAGCGCCATGGCGTTGAGGTTCTTGCCTATGTCAGCCAGGTGCAGCGGATCATGGCCGGGATTGACCCCGATCGGGTGAAGGCGAAGGACATTGAATCCAACATCGTTCGCTGCCCGGACCCGGCGGCTGCGGGCCGGATGATCCGCTTGATCGAAAAGGTCCGCAAGGCGGGCGACTCGGTAGGCGG
>JAPLUA010000393.1 GCA_026397855.1 Verrucomicrobiota bacterium
AAATCGGACTGAATTGGCGCCATGAATGTTCCCTGGCCGCAGACCTACGATCCGTTGCACAGCCCGGTGCTCTCGACCCTGGTGGCCGCGGTGCCGGTGGTGGTATTGCTGGGCTCGATCGCCCTGCTTAGAATCCGCATTCATCTCTCGGCCCTGATCGGCCTGGCTGCCGCGATGGCGATCGCCTTGCAGGCGTATCACATGCCGGCCAAAACCGCGGTGGCGGCCTCCCTATACGGCGCGGCCTTTGGCCTGTTTCCCATCGGGTGGATTATCCTGAACGTGATATTCCTTTACCAGCTCACCGTGAAGCGGGGCCTGTTCGACCTACTGCGTGACAACCTCGCGGCCTTGGCGCCGGATCCGCGGGTGCAGATTATTCTCATCGCGTTCTCATTCGGTGCGTTCATCGAGGGGGTGTCCGGGTTTGGCACGCCGGTGGCCATTACAGGAGCCATCCTCATTCAGCTTGGATTCAGGCCGTTGCACGCTTCGGGCCTGGCCCTGATCGCCAACACCGCGCCGGTGGCGTTCGGCTCGCTGGGGATTCCGATTACCACCCTGGAGCAGGTTACCGGGCTCGACGCCCTGAAGATCTCGGCAATGGTGGGGCGCCAACTGCCGTTCTTCTCGCTCGTGGTGCCGTTCTGGGTGGTAACCGCCTTTGCTGGATGGCGGGGGATGTGCGGCGTTTGGCCGGCAGCGCTGGTGGCGGGGTTGGCGTTTGCGGTGCCGCAGTTCCTGGTGTCGAATTTCCACGGCCCGTGGCTGGTGGACATCACTGCCGGCGCCTGCTCGATCATCGCGCTTGTCGCCCTCATGCGGGTCTGGCGGCCCAGGGAGGTGTGGAAGCACCCGGCCAACGAAGCTGCCTCCGTGCCGATGGAGCGGGCCAACGGGCAGGCGCCCGGCGCCGGCAGCGTGGCGGCGACGGATTCTTGCACCGCAGGTGCCGCTCCCCGTGGCCGCCAGAGCCTGCGCGGCTGGATGCCGTGGCTGATTCTCACCGGGTTCATTCTCCTCTGGGGCCTGCCTCATTTCAAAAGCGGGCTGGATACAATTGCCGCACCCAGGTTTGCCGTGCCGCATCTGCACAACCTGGTCCAGCGCGTGCCGCCCGTCGCTCCCGCCGGCGCGAAGCCGGAGGCGGCCGAGTTCAATCTCAATTTCCTCTCCGCCACCGGCACCAGCATCCTGCTGGCGGCCATTGTGGCCGGATTCGCCATGGGATTCGGGCCCCGGCAGTTGGCCAGGACCTATCTTGAGACGCTCTGGCGCGTGCGCTTTTCGCTGCTGACCATCGCCGCGATGCTGGCGCTGGGCAACGTGACCAAGTATTCGGGCACCGATGCCACCCTCGGCCTGGCCCTGGCGCGCACCGGTTGGTTTTATCCGTTCTTCGGGACGCTGCTGGGCTGGTTGGGGGTGGCGCTCACGGGATCTGACACGTCCTCCAATGTGCTGTTCGGCAGCCTGCAGAAGATCACCGCCGAGCAAACCGGGCTTAGCCCGATCCTGATGGTCGCCGCCAACAGTTCCGGCGGGGTGATGGGCAAGATGGTGGATGCCCAGAGCATCGTCGTCGCCAGCACGGCTACGAATTGGTATGGCCATGAGGGCAGCATCCTGCGCTACGTGTTCTTCCATAGCCTGGCGCTGGCCGTGTTGATGGGGCTGATGGTGATGCTCCAGGCCTACGTCACTCCCTTTAGCCGGCTCGTGGTGCCATAGAAGTGAGTTATGCCCTTGCGCTGTCAGGCAAGTTGCGGCAGATTTCATCCAGCACAATCCAGAACACTATGGCGCTCGAATTTGAACTGCAAAAGTACTCCAAAGACATCAAGCTGAAGGGTGGCAAGAAGTGCAAGCTGCGGCCGCTGTGCAAGGAAGACGAAAAAGCCTTCCACACCTTTTTCCTGGCCGTGCCTGAGTCGGAACGCATGTTTATCAAGCATCGCGTGACCGAGAAGCAGGTCATCCGCGACTGGTGCCGCAACATTGACCTGGGCCGCAACCTGCCGCTGCTTGCCGTCATGGACGGCAAGATCGTCGGCGATGCCACGCTCCACCAGCAGCTCGGCGGCTGGAAGCGGCACATCGGCCGCGTCAGCGTCCTGGTTCATCCCAAGTACCGCGGCCGAGGGCTGGCCCGGGCCCTGGTTGGGGAGATCGTGAGCATCGCCCGGCATCTCGGCCTGGAGAAGGTCGAGGCGGAATTCATCGGCGAGCAGGAGGCTGCTATCAAGATGTTCGCCTTGCTGGGCTTCAGCAACCTGGTGCGGATGGAGGATTACGTTAAGGACATGCAGGCCATTTCGCACGACTACGTTCTGATGGGCCTCGACCTGAAGACGGATGAAGAGTATGCGGGGATGGGATGACGCCCCCCTACACCTGCCCCAACTGCGGCGCCGAAGTTCCGCGCAAGTCCAGGGCGTGCCCCGAATGCGGGGCTGACGAGCACACGGGCTGGTCGGAGGCGGCGCGCTCCGATGGTTTGGGTCTTCCGGACGAGAGCTTCGACTACAACGACTTCGTCAAGCGTGAGTTCGGGGGTGAGAAACCGGTGCCCCGGGGCATTCACTGGTTCTGGTGGGTGGTTGCGTTGGCCCTGGTAGCAGCCTTCATTGCCTTCTGGTTTGCTGGCATTTTTTGAAACCTTATGGGACGCATCTATAGCAGCATCGTCGAAACCATCGGCCACACACCGCTGGTACGCCTGAACAAAGTTACTGCAGGCCTGCCGGCCACCATCCTGCTGAAGTGCGAGTTCTTCAACCCGCTCGGCAGCGTGAAAGACCGGATTGGCCTGGCCATGATTGAGGCGGCGGAAAAGAGCGGCACCCTCAAGCCGGACACGGTGATTATCGAGCCGACCAGCGGCAACACCGGCATCGCTCTCGCGTTTGTCGCCGCCGCCAAGGGTTACCGGCTGATCCTCACCATGCCGGAAACAATGTCGCAGGAGCGCCGCACGCTGCTGGCCATGCTCGGAGCCCGGCTGGTGCTGACGCCCGGCCCGGAAGGCATGAAAGGCGCCATAGCCAGGGCCGAACAGTTGGCCAAGGAAACACCGGGCGCCTGGATGCCGCAGCAGTTCGAGAATCCGGCCAACCCGGAGATCCATCGCCAGACCACGGCTGAGGAGATCTGGCAGGACACAGACGGCCAGGTGGATATTCTGGTTGCGGCGGTCGGCACCGGCGGGACCATCAGCGGTTGCTGCGAAGCCATCAAGCCGCGCAAGCCGTCTTTCCAGGTCATCGCGGTTGAGCCGAAGGATTCCCCCGTCATTTCGCAGACCCTCGCCGGCGAGCCGCTGAAGCCCGGCCCGCACAAAATTCAGGGTGCCGGCGCCGGGTTTATTCCGAAGAACTTGCATTTGAACGATCCCAACGGGCACCGGCAAATAGCCGAGTGCATCCAGGTGGCCAGCGATGACGCCTTCGCGATGGCCCGACGGCTGGCAAGGGAAGAAGGCATCCTGGTCGGCATCTCTTCCGGCGCGAACGTTTGGGCGGCGATCGAGGTCGCCAAGCGCCTGGAGAACAAGGGCAAAATGATCGTGACCGTGGCCTGTTCCACCGGCGAGCGCTACCTCAGCACACCGCTGGCGGCAGAAGCCCGGGCCCAGGCAGGCGCCTGAGCAGTCCCTGTTCCGTCCTTTGCCAGAAACCGTGAGCACAGCAGCTACGAAAGCCGGCGCAGGGTCTCCCGGCTCAGCACCGCGCTACCGCTGGCTGCTGTTTGACGCGGACGGAACCCTCTTCGACTACGAGCGCGCCGAGATCGTGGCGCTGGAGCAGGCTCTCACCCAAACCGGGGTCCCGCTGGCTCCAGGCTATCTGGCCACCTACCAGCGGATCAACAAGGCGCTGTGGCAAGGGGTGGAGCGTGGCGAAATCACCCCCGGCGTGGTGAAAGTGCGTCGCTTCGAGCAGTTGCTGGAGGCCCTCCAGGTCACTCATTCCGCGGCTGCGCTCAGCGCGGCCTACCTGGAGTGCCTGGCCAATTGCTCCGAATTGCTGGAGCACGCCCAAGGGGTGCTCGAAGGCCTGCACCGGAAATACCGGATCGCCATTCTGACCAACGGCCTCACGGTCGTCCAACGCGGTCGCCTGGCCCGCTCTGCCATTCGCCACCACATCTCCGATCTCATTATCTCGGAAGAGATCGGCGCCGCGAAGCCCGCCAGGGAGTTCTTCGACACGGCCTTCGCCCGCCTGGGGAACCCTGCCAAGCGTGAGGTGCTGATGATCGGCGACGGCTGGGCTTCGGACATCCAGGGGGCGGTCCAGTATGGCATAGATTCCTGCTGGTACAACCCGGGACGCAAACCCCGCCCCGCCGATCTGGAGATCACCCGCGAGATTGCCTGTTTGCGAGAGCTAAGCGATTGGCTGGCCTAACGGCCCGGCCCCTGTGCGGGTTCCGCATAGAGCCCGAGTTCGGCGATCGCCGGGCAGACCGGGGACCGCGTGATGCGCAGCCGGACCTTGTCGGTGGTAATGAAGTCGCCGCGCACCAACCGGAGATTCCCAATGCTGGAGCCTTTGGCGAACTCGACCCATTTGCCGTCCTTGAACTGATCCAGTGCGAACTCCTCCACGCGTTGTCCCAGCGGCAGGTGCTCGCGGAGACTGACCACGTTGAACGTAATCGGTTTGCCGAAAGCCATGACCAGGTCGGGCGTGGTGATGTCATCGTCGGTGGCCCAGTAGGTGTCACGCCGGTGGTCGAGCAGGTTCTTCGGCGCAAATTGCCTGGTGCCGCCGCGGGTGTTGCTGGCGGTGAGCTTCGCCTTTCTGGCCAGATCCCTGGCGAAGGTGGCATTGAGGATGCGACGGAATTCAGCGAGCGCTTGGATATCATTCTCGTGGACGCGACCGCTGCGGTCAGGCGGCAGATTTAGGTTTAGACATGCGCCCCGGCCCACCGATTGGTAGTAGATGTCGAGCAATTGCCGGGGGGTCTTGACCTGGGTATCCTGGTTCGCGTGGTAGAACCAGCCGGGCCGGATGGACACGTCGCACTCCGCCGGCAGCCAGTCGGTGCCGGGCCGCTCCCCGGAGTTCAGGTTGGCGCTGGTGCCGCCGGGATGTCGCCCCGCAATGTTCAGCGTCGCCCAGCACGGGTCGCCGGCTATGCCTTGCTCATTGCCGACCCAGCGGAAGTCCGGCCCGGCGTCGCTGAACATGGCCGCCCCGGGCATCAGCTCGCGGACGATGCTCCAGGTGTTCGGCCAGTCATAATAAGTCCGGTTATCAATTTGGCGTTTCTCCCGCGCTCCCCCGTAGAAGCCATCACCGCCGTTGGCGCCGTCGAACCAGACCGTGAAGACGTCGCCGTAGTTCGTGAGGAGTTCCCGCAACTGGTTGCGGTAATAGGCAAGGTATTCGGGACGGCCGTAGTCCTTGTGGTTGCGGTCCCAGGGCGAGAGATAAATCCCGAACTTCAACCCGTGCCGCCGGCAGGATGCGGAGATTTCTTTCACCACGTCGCCCTTTCCGCCTTTCCACGGGCTGTTCCTGACTGAATGCTCAGTGTATTGGCTCGGCCACAGGCAAAAGCCGTCATGGTGTTTGGCCGTCAGGATTACGCCCTTCATTCCCGCCGCTTTGGCCGCCGAAACGATCTGGTCGGCGTCAAAGCCGGTCGGGTTGAACACCTTCTCGTCTTCGTCGCCATAGCCCCATTCCTTATCGGTGAAGGTGTTTACGGTGAAGTGCAGGAACCCATAGAACTCCATTTCGTGCCAGCGAAGCTGCCGCTCGGTGGGCACGGGACCGAAAGGGGATGGTGGAGCGGCTTGGCTCCCGGCACCGACCGCGGTGGAGAGGATTGCAAACAGGCTGGAGAATAGTGCCCTAAGGGCGAGTTTCATGGCCGGCATGATGCACTGGGGACACCATGTTGTCACGGCCGGAGGTCTATTCAGCAGCAATTTCTGCCCCAAGGGCGGGATGCCGCCCCCTTCCGCCTTGCCCGGTCACGGCGCACACCTATAATGGGAAGCGCTCACCCGATTCAGGGTGGGGATTAATACGATGCTCGACATTAAACTGATTCGCGAACGGCCGGATTTCGTGCGCCAGCGCCTGGCAGCGCGGGGTGCCGG
>JAPLUA010000301.1 GCA_026397855.1 Verrucomicrobiota bacterium
GGGATGAACTGCGGAACACGGGTGGACAGGGTTGTGCGGACTGAAACGGGGGGTGGGGAGAAGGCTTGGAATGCCCCGCAATCGCGCCTGGAGCCCGCTACAGGGCTTCGAGAGGGTCGGGTGGTATGTGGGGCCCCCTGGAATGTAACAAATCGCTCTAAAGCCCGTTATGCGCTGTGACGTAACAAAGGGATCGGAGCCACCAACGTCGGTTGGCGCCTCAAGAGACGCAGAGAAGGACCGACCTGAAGCCCGGTCACGGGAAAGTAATGGATTCGAGCGCGCTCCTGCTCCTGTTTCTCCCCGCTCTTCCGGGCCAAAAGAAAAGGGGCGCCAGGCTGGAGAGCCTGGCGCCCCGGAAGTCCGCGGGCCTGTTACTTGGGCGGGTTCAAGACGACGAAGTCATCCCGACGGTTCTTGCGCCAGGCGGCATCGTCATGGCCCGGGTCGTTGTCCGGGTTATCCTTGCCCCAGGTCTTGGTGTCAACACGGGTCGGGTCAATGCCCAGGCTGATGAGCTCTTCCCGCACGGCCAGGGCGCGCCGATCGCCGAGCGCGCGGTTGTATTCCTCGGTGCCACGCTCGTCGCAGTTGCCCTCGACCTGCACGGCGCTGGCTGCATTGGCCTTCAGGTAATCGGCGACGGCCGCCACTTTCGGCTTCTCGGAGGCTTTGATGACCGAGCTGTCGAAATCGAAGAAGACGGTGTCCGCCTTGAGGATGGCACGATCCTGGATCCACCCGGGGTGCCCGGGCCCCATCGGATGTCCGCCCGTGGCGTCCGGGTTCAGCTTCGTTTCGTTGATCCCCTGCTCCGGCTTGGTTCTGCCGCCATCGGGCAATCCCGGGCCGCCGGGGCCGCCGGGGCCCTGGTCTTTGACGTTCTTGGCGAAGGGATTGGGCAGGGGAGTAAGGCCGACCGGCTTCTTGCGGCAGCCGGAGGCAGCGACGGTGACGATGAGTGCGATCACCAACAGGTTGGCGAGCTTGATCAGTTTCATTTTATTATCTTTCATGCGGGCTATTTTGCCCAGCTAGGTTGTGATTGTGAGCTAATTCCCGAAATTCGGGACACATCTTTGTATTGTTTGGTGGGGACGTCAAGCAGGGAGAGCGTGTAGCGCCCCCCCAGCCGGCGTCCATAAATCAGGGTGCGGGAGTTCGGAGCCCAGGACGGATCCTCGCCCGCGACGAGCACGGTGGCGGTGCCGCCGGTGGCCGGAACGACGCAAATGCTGAATCCGCCGCCCTGGGAGGTGAAGGCAATCCACTTGCCGTCCGGCGACCAGTCCGGCTCGGTCGGGCTCAATACCCCGGCCGTCGCGATGCGCTGCGGCTCGCCGCCCGACACCGAAATCTTCGAGAGCGCCCGCCGCTCCTTTTCCTTTGAGGCGTAGCAGATCCACTTGCTGTCCGGAGACCAGCACGGCGAGGACTCGTCCTGCCGGGATTTGGTGAGGCGCCGCAGGTCCGTGCCGTCGGAGTTGGACACATACAGGTCGGTCCAGCCGTCCTTGTCCAGGATCATCGCCACCTTGCGTCCGTCGGGGGAGACCGCCGGGCTGAAATTGGATCCGTTGTAGCGCGCGAAGGCCTTGCGCTCGCCGCTGGAGAGGTTGTGATAGAAGATGGAGGGGTTATCCAGCTTGTAGGAGACGTAGTAGAGCGCCATCCGCCCGGACACCCAGCATGGCGCGGCCACGATGCTGGCGTCCTGCGTCACCGGCTGCGCGTTATGGGTGTCGAAGTCGGCGATGTAGATCTCGCTCCTCCGGCTGCTCTCTGCTTTGAACGCCACCTTGGTGAGGGCGATCGGTTTGCGGCCCAGGGCCTGGACGAAGTCATCCGCAAACGCGTGGGCCTGCCGTCGCAGCGCCACGCCGGAGTAGCTCTTGAGGGGGACGAGCGTGCTCTTGTTGTGGGGGTCGGTCACCTTGCCCTGCAGGTTCCCGTCGTTGCTGCCCGAGATGAGGTATTGCGCGGCCGCGGCGTTCGTGAACGCGAAGCCCTGCACGTAGAGATCGAACTGCAGCACCTGCGCGGCCTCGCCCGTGAAGCCGCTCATCGAGACGTAAATCGGCCTGGTGTTGCCGGGGACGACGACGACGTTGGTGATGTCAATCTGGGAGTGGGCTGAACGGCTGGCCGCAACCAGACCGAGTGTAATCAACAGGTGCTTGAACCGCATAATGTAATTCATACTTGGGCGCGCTTGGCCGCGACATTGAAATTGATGCTGACGGTGCGCTGGTTCTCCTTGGCATCATCCGGCAGGGGCGCGGCAAACTTCACCCGGTTCAGCGTCACCTGGACCGAATGGTCCACGGCCGCGTTGCCGGAAGATCGGGTGATGCGCGAGGAGACGACGGTGCCGTCGCGGGCGATGGTGACCGAGACCGCCACCGTCCCATTGTCATCCGCAATGCCGTCGGGCACGATCCAGGTCCGCTGATAGACGCTCTTCACGGCCTGCAGAAAATTGGCATAGGGCACGCCGCCGCCCGGCCCCTTCAGTTCGATGCTCGTGCTGCCGGAACGGCCTTCGGCCAGGCTGTTGGCGGCGCCGCCGACGGTAGCCGCCAGGCGCCGCCGACGGTCCGTCTCCTGCCGGATGGATTCACGCAACTCGTCCCGGGCCTGGGCCTCCGCCCTGGCCCTGGCTTCCGCCTTCACATCCCGCGTTGAACGGGTGATCGGGGTGAACTCGAAAGACGGCTTCCTGGGCTTGGGGTCCTTGCTCGGCTCCAATGAATAATCCGGGTCCTTGGGCGGAGAGATCTCCTGGGGTTCATCCCTGGGCGGGTCCACCTCGCGCGCCTTCTCGGGCGGCGGCAGGGGCGCAGGCTTCACCACCGGAGCCGGCGGGGCGGGCGGCGCCGGGGGGGCGGGCTGCGGCTTCTCGAAGGTTGCCGGCTGGGAATCGGCGTTGGGGTTGCCGCCGCCTGAGATCAGGGAATCCACGGTCTTGAGTGGAACGAAATCCAGGACCGGCATATTGTCCGACTGGCTCTTCGATGCGATGAAAGCCGGGCCGATCAACAGGATGCCCGCCAGCAGCAGGTGAATCCCTGCCGAAGCGGCGAAGCATTTCTTCTGTAGCCGGTTCATCATCGTTTGCCTGGCGGTTCCGTGCGCAGGGAGTAGCGGCTGATCCCGTGGCGCTGGCACGCGTCGGTCACGGCGGCGAAATACTCCAGCGGGCTTTTCCGGTCCGCGCGAATATAGACCACCATATTCGGGCGTTTGCCATAATCCTTGACCAGCTCCCCCTCGATCTGGCCAAGGGACATCGGCATCTTGTCCAGGCGGTATTTGCCCTCGGGTGTGATCTCCACGGTGCGGATGTCTTCCTTGCTGATCTTGGGATCGGGCTGCCCTCCCTTGGGCAGCTTCAGGCCGATGCTCTGCTCCAGCAGCGGGGTGGTGATGACGAAGATGATCAGCAGCACGAACGCCAGGTCCAGCAGGGGCGTGATGTTGATCTCGCTCAGCGTCACCAGGGCGCTGCGTTGGGAAAAGCGGCGCATTTACTTCTCCTCCAGGTATTCCGTCTCCATCTTCGACACCAGCTCCTGCGCGAAATTGTCCAGCTCGACCGTCAGGACGCGCAGGTTGTGGACCAGCCAGTTGTAGCCGAACATGGAGGGGATGGCGACCAGCAGGCCGGCGACGGTGGTGATCAGGGCGGCGGACACGCCCGGCGCCATCGCTGACATGGTGGCGACGCCTTGCTGGGCGATATGGCCGAAGGTGCTCATGACGCCCCAGACTGTGCCGAGCAGCCCCAGGAACGGCGCGCCGCTGACCGCAATGGCCAGCAGGATCAGCCCCGACTCGAGCTTGAGGGATTCCTGTGCCACGGTGTTTTCCATGGAGCGCTTGACGTGTTCCATGCCCTTGAGGGAGACGAACTGCTTGCGCCCGTTGCTGTCGGGATTCTTGAGCCGCGCGTCCAGCTCGAGGCTCCCGGCCTGGTAAACCATGAACATGGGGCAGCCGTCGGCCTGAACCCGGCGGTCAAAGACATCGAGCACGTGCTTCTGCGTGCGATATTCGGTGTTGAAGAGCTGGTTGAGCTTCTTGGCGCGGCGCATCTGAACCGCCTTGGCGATCATGACCGACCAGGCGACGATGGAGAAGAGGATCAGGCAAACAATGATGACCTTGGCTTCAGGTGTGGCTTGTTCCCACACATAAACCAATTCCGGCTTATTTGCGTTGGCAGCGGCGGCAGCTAAAAACACTGGTGCGTTCATCCCGACACGATATCACTCAGACTCCGCGAACTTGGTCGTGAGGAATGGAAGCGCCCAAGCGGAACTCGTTCAAAAATCAACTGGCTTGCTAAATAATCTAACAGCCACATTTCTAACATCGTCCGCGAAAGTTGCAATGATAATTTTGCAAATAATTCGCGCGGGGGCGCAAGGCATCAATTGCATTGCGCCGGATGATCGGAGCGCGGACATTCCTGTCCGCCACCGGAGCGCAGTCAACCCCGGGCGGACAAGAATGACCGCGCTCCGGAAAACGTGAGATGCGCACGGGCGGGGGTCCAAGGTATCAATTGCATTGCGCCGGGGGGCGGGATCTGGCACAAGGCGGGGCCAATTTAACAATGAAAACTGAAACGAAGAAAACGACTGACGCCCAATTGCTGGATCTGCTGAAGAAAGTGCTGCCCAAAGCCACGCACGATCCCCAACTGGCCGGCAAGATTTACCAGGCCATCGAACAGGAACTTAAAGTCAAGGCGCGCGGTGCGGCCTTCGACAAGTTCTGCGCGAGGGTGGAATTGCCGAACCTCGAACCCCAGAGCCTGCAGGAGGTGAAGACCCAGCTGGCCGCATCCTTCGGACACGGGGATGTCACCCTGAAGCCCAATCGCAAGGAGAAGACCCTGGCCGTGGAGGTTGCCCTGACCGACGGCACGCAGTTCAGCGGCGAAATCAAGGTCAACCCGAACGCGGGAGCTGAAGCCAGCGAGGAGCAGGAGATCACGCTCAAGTTCGTCCCCTTCCCGGTCTGCCTGCCCGGCGACAAGGAACTGGTCTGGATGCTCGCCAAGCGCGAGAACCTGTCGCCGGATGAAGGCGGGATGGCTTTGACGAAGGCGGAGGATGAGTTTTGGGCCTCCAAGACGGGGCAGAAGCTGCTGCGCGACCGCGTCGAGCGCAGCTTCCCCGAGTTCATCGCGCGCGTTCCGGCCGGTGTCCTGAGCGAGTTGGGCCTGAAACGCCACTACAAGACCCCGGAGCCGATCAAACCCCTGCGGTCACTAAAGAAGCCTTAGCTGTAACATCACAGCCGCAGGGATCGGGTCGCCCGGAAGCGCATGCTGCCCTTTCCGGGCATTTGTTACATGCCGGGGGTCCCAGGATACCACCCGGCCCCTTGAAACGCCTCTAACGGCCTCCAGACGTGATCTGGACGGCCTGTGGAGGGGAGTTCAACGCCGCTGGTCGGGCTGGCAGCTACTCCTTCGCCGTCTGCACCGGCAGGGTGGAGAGAGGGCAATTCTTGTTGGTCTGGCTGAAGTAATCCGCCGACCACTCGTTCTGGAACAGCACGACGTGGTTCTTCCCGATGTCGGAGGCAATCCGCGCCCCGGTGGGCAGCGAAAGGGCGTCCAGGTCCTCTTCCTTGAGATCCACGGGTAGCCAGCGCACGACCGTCCAGGGCGCCGCTTCGAGCCGGGAGACGGCGCCGTATTCGTTTTCGAGCCGGAACTGCACCACCTCGAACTGCAGCGGGCCGACGGCTGCAAGCAGTGGGGTTTTCACCGCCGAATTGCGCAGGTAGAGCGTCTGGATGACCCCCTCCTGTAGCAACTGGTCCAAACCCTGGCGGAACTGCTTGTATTTCGCCGTGTTCGGGTTGTGCAGGTAGCTGAAGGCTTCGGGCGTAAAGCGCGGGATTTCGTTGTAGCGGATCCGCGGGTCGGTCGTCAGGGTGTCGCCGATGCCGAAGCTGTCGTGCCCGACCAGGCCGATGACGTCGCCGGGGAGGGCTTCGTCCACCGTCTCCCGCTCGTTGCCGAAAATCTTGTGGGAGCTGGAGAGCCGCACCTTCTTCTCCGAGCGCGAGTGATTCACGGTCATGTCGCGCTCGAACCTGCCGGAGCAGACTCGGACGAACGCGATGCGGTCCCGGTGCCTGGGGTCCATGTTGGCCTGGATCTTGAAGATGAACCCGGAGAATGCGGGGTGGTCCGGTTCGATGAACGCGGCGGGGGCGTCGGGCCCGGCGCCGGCCATGGAAAACCGCCCGCGCGGGCCAGGCGCGTGCTTCAGGAACCCGTCCAGCAGGAGCTGCACGCCGAAGTTGTTGATGGCGCTGCCGAAAAACACCGGGGTGGTCTTGTCCGTGAGCACGGCGGTGTCGTCCCAGTCATGCCCGGCGTGCTCGAGCATTTCGAGCTCCTCGACTGTCTTGTGAAAGGTCGCGTCGTCGAGCCGGCTGCGGATCAGGTCGTCGTGCAGCCCGCCCACCTGCACCGGCGCGCGGTACTGGCCGCCCACCGTGCGCTCGAAGAGGTGCATCTGCCGCGTCTGGCGATCAAAGACGCCCTGGAACTCCAGGCCGTTGCCGATGGGCCAGTTCACAGGGAACGCCCCGATGCCGAGCACCCGCTCCAGCTCGTCCAGCAGGGCGAGCGGCTCTTTCATCGGGCGATCGCACTTGTTGATGAACGTGAAGATCGGCACGCCGCGCTGGCGGCACACCTCGAAGAGCTTGCGGGTCTGCGGCTCGATGCCCTTGGCGGCATCAATCACCATCACCACCGAGTCCACGGCCGTGAGCACGCGATACGTGTCCTCGGAGAAATCCTTGTGGCCGGGGGTGTCCAGGAGGTTAAGCCGGTAGCCGGCGTAATCGAATTGCAGCACGGTGGAGCTGATGGAGATGCCGCGCTTCTTCTCCAGCTCCATCCAGTCGGAGGTTGTGGCGCGCTGGTTTTTCCGCGCGGTGACCGAGCCGGCAAGCTGCACGGCGCCCCCGTAAAGCAGGAGCTTCTCGGTCAGCGTGGTCTTCCCCGCGTCCGGATGCGAGATGATGGCGAACGTGCGCCGCGTCTGAGATGTTCCTATGGAATGCACAAAGGCGATCATGATAGCGTGAAATCACGCCATGACAAGCAGGTTGAACCGGCAGGACCCGGAACGGGGCGCAACTCACAGTTTCCGAGGACGTGTAGGAATGCGAAAGGAGCGCGGCGGAGCCGCAATCAAAGCGATACCCAATTTTTAACGCAGAGACGCGAAGAGCGCAGAGAAACGCAGAGAAGAAGCACCCTCTGCGATTCTCTGCGCCCTCTGCGTTAAAACTGGTGTCGCCTTGCCTACCGCTCCGCCGCGCTGTGTCTCTGCGGTTTCATTCCGTTCGCCACGGCTGAATAGTTACGGCTAAAGCGCTTGCCGCCAGCGACTTCATTCGATAGCATGGGAGTCATAACTAAATGAAACAGATTCAGAAAGCTTCCGTTTGCGGGCTTGGCAAGCTCGGCGCGTGCATTGCGGCCACCCTGGCGCAGCGCGGGTTCGAGGTCGTCGGCATTGACATTGATGCGGAGAAGGTTGCGCGGATCAACGCCGGCCAGCCGCCGGTAGATGAGCCACTGCTCGCGGAGACCATCACGGCCGGCCGCACCAGGCTCCGCGCCACGCAGGATTACCGCGAGGCCGTCGGCACCGACGTGACCTTCTTCATCCCGCCCTCGCCCAGCCTGCCGGACGGGAGCTTCTCCAACGAGTTTCTGCTGCGCGCCATGCAGCCGGTGGCCGCCGCGGTGCGCGAGAAGGGCAAGAAAGGGCACCTGTTCGTCTGCAGCTCGACCACCACCCCGGGCGCCGTGGACAGCGTGCTGATCCCGATGCTGGAGCGCGAGACGGGCGGCGTTTGCGGGCGCGACTTCGGCATGTGCTACAACCCGGAGTTCATCGCGCTGGGCAACGTCGTGAAGGGGTTGCTGGAGCCGGACATGGTGCTGATTGGCGAATCCGACCCGCAGAGCGGCACGGTGCTGGAGGAGATGTACCGGAAGTATAACCAGAACAAGCCCAACATCGCCCGCATGTCCATCATCAGCGCCGAGCTGACCAAGATTTCCGTGAACAGCTACGTGACGATGAAGATCAGCTTCACCAACCAGCTGCGGATGATCGCGGAGCAGTTCCCGAAGGCCAACATCCACCACGTCCTCGATGCCATCGGCAGCGACAGCCGGGTAGGCCGGAAATACCTGCGGGCCGGCTTGAGCTACGGCGGCCCCTGCTTCCCGCGCGACAACCGCCTGCTCGCCTTCACGGCCCGGCAGTTGGGGCTCGAGGCCCCGCTGGCGGAAGCCTCGGACAAGGTAAATCACCGGACCAACCAGGACCTGTTCGAGAAGGTCGCGAAGCTTGTGACCAAGAACGACACCGTGGCCGTCCTGGGCCTGACCTACAAGCCGGACACCTACATCACGGAGGAGGCGGCGGGGCTTTTCCTGGCGCAGCAGCTCAAGCGCCACGGCTACCCGGTGATTGTCCACGACTACGGCGCCAAGCCGTCCAACGCCCCCAACCTGCATGAGTTCGAGCACCTGGACGATCCTGAGGTCCTCCAGCAGCGGGCCGACGTGAAGCTCGCCGTGATCTGCTGCCCCTGGCCGCAATACAGCTCGGTGAAGTTCGCCCCCGGCACGAAGGTTCTCTCACCCTGGAAGCTTTAGGCGGTCCGGGTTTTCCTCAGATCCAGCTCGCGGCCCTTCCAGTTGCCGACGCCGATATGGTTAAGTCGGCCTAGCGCGTAGCGGTAGGAGAAGCCGTAGAACGGGTTGTGGGTGGGCCAGAAAGAGATGATGTCCACCCCGGCGGCCTGCGCCAGCTCGATGGCCCGCTCGATGGTGCGCCGGTGGTCGTTCCAGTTGAAGAGCAGGTATTTCCACTCGATCAGCGGCCTGGCCAGGCCCTTGGCGTTGCGGTAATCCACCAGCGCCTTCATGTTGTTGTAGGCCTTCTCGTAGCTGCCCAGGCGCTCATACTTCTTGAGCATCGCGTCATCAATGCCCGCGATCGAGAAGTAGAGGTGGCTGGCATACATCGCCGCCTCACGCTTGGCGTCGGTGTTCAGCACCATGCCGTTCGTGGAGACCCAGATATTGGTGTCGGGATTCTTGCGGCGCAGCAGGGGCAGCTCCTGCCCGATGTTCGGCGACAGGAAAGGCTCGCCGAGGTTCAGGTAGCAAAGGGTCTGCAGGCCCAGGTCGTGGACCAGGTCGGCCATGCGCGAGAGCCGCTCCATGTCCATCTGCTGGGTCGTGCGGATGCGGGCCGCAGACTGCCGGTCGCACCCGATGCAGTCAATGTTGCAGCGCACGGTATTCTCCAGCAGCATTCCCCGGTAGGGCAGCCGGGTGGGCGGGATCGGCTTGGATTTGGGCAACCGCTGCAGGTCGCCGCAGCGCGTGCAGGTCATGATCGGGATCTTTCCCTGCGCCAGCTCATCCCGGAACCGCTGGGCGACGGGGCCGAAGAACACCTCCTTGAATGAGCTCCTGTTCAGGTCTCCCAGGTGGCCGGAGCCGTCATAGTCCTGGCAATTGCAGGAGACGGTCAGGTCGCAATTGATGGTGATGTTGTATTCCGATTCCCCCTCGAGCGCGCGGCAATGGAATCGATGCCCGCGGAGGCGCGCCCACCACTCCATGCGATGCTTCAGCCCCCGGCGAACATAGTCGCTCAACACCCAGTTAAAACGTCTGCGCTTCATAACGGACGCGGCCGGAACCGTCTTCCCCGGGCATCAGGCAGGCGTCGCTTGTGGAACATACTCCCATTTTGCGGGCCGCAGGTCAAATTGTGGCTAGTTTACGCAAACGCCCCGGTTACTCGGAAACCTCCTCCACCAGGGCAGCCCCGCGCCGCGCACCCTTGCCGAACTTGATCTCCGGCACCAGCACTGCCGACCCGACGGCGATCAGCCCCACGCTGATCCAACCCAGCACATTCAGCGGCAGACCGGCCACAAGGTAAAACGCCACCACGGGCGCCACCACGCCGCGGACCCCGGTAAAGAAGGTATGGACTGCCATGTAATCAGCCACCCGTTCCGGCGGCGCAAACTTCGTCACCCACAAGCCCCACGCCACATCGGCGCCGCCGTTGGCGATTCCAAAAAACACCGCGCCCGCCACCAGCCCGGCCACGCTGCCGCTCACAAAAAAGGAGAGGATCCCGAGCGCGAACCCCAGGTTCAGCGTCAGCCGCAGGACGAAGAAGTTCATGTGGTCGAAGAGCCAGCCCCAGAGCGGGTTCACCACCAGGCGCGCGATATTGGGAATAACCCCGGTGAGCAGGGCGATGGTGCCGGCAGTGAGCAGCTCCCCGTGCCACCGCACGCCATACCGTGCATTGGCCAGGTACTCCACCCGCAGCGGCGCCATCATCAACAGCGCGAACCCCAGGAACATCCACGCGATCAGGGTTTGGCGGAACACCCGGTCGTCGCGCGCGTAGCGCAGCGCGCGGAACGGGTGGGTGCCGCCCGACACGGTGAGCGGCCGCGAGGGGCATCGCCCCAGGCAGGGTGGGTGCCGCCCGACACGGTGAGCGGCCGCGAGGGGCATCGCCCCAGGCAGAAGGCGGTGAACGCAAACGCTGCGGCAAAGATCCCCAGCAACCACCGGAATTGGTCCAGGTTCCCCGACAGCGCGCGCCCCGCCAGGTCGCTGAACAGGGCGGCCGTGGCGATGCGGATCATCATCGTGCGCGCAAAGCGCCGTCCACGCTCGCGCTCGGGATAGTTCTCCTGGTAAATCTGTGTCAGCAGGGGGATGGCGGCGGAAGATGAGGCCATCGCCAGCACCGATCCGGCGACAAAGACCGGCAGGATCGGCACCATGGCCATCACCACCAGGCTCAACGCCCCCAGGCCCGCCAGGCGCGCGGCCGCTTTGGCCACCGGCCAGCCGGCCGCCTCGACCCGCGACACCACCCACGGCGACAGGATCAGCCCCACGCTCCCGCCCCCGGCAATCATCGCCTTCGCCAAAGGACCCGCCTGATAATGCCGGACCGCGATCAGCAGCAGGAAAACCGTGCCCGCCGCCTCGATGACCCCGGCCGGCACTGCCCGCCAGCGTTCGTAGCGGTAGGTTATGGCAGTGTGACTTCGGTCAAGCATCGCCCGGAACATTAGCGGCTCCACGCCCGGCCGAAAGCCTGAATTACCTCCTGCCCAAGGTGGCTCGGTTTTCGCTTCCCTCGCTCCGCGCGGCGCTTTACGCTTTCGGGAACAAATGACGAAGCTTGCAGCATCGTTGCCAGTCTTTAACCCCCCTATGCCCGATTTCGAGTCAATCATTCTGCGCCAGGTCCTGAAGCGGGCCTCCACGCCGCTCACTCCCGAGCAGATCCTGAACGAAGTTCGCGAGATGGGTTACCCCCGCGTCAAGGCCCGCGAGGTGGACAAGATCCTGGAGGCCGCGAGCAACAGCGACTCGGCCCATAAGATCCAGGTGCCCCAGCGGGAAGCGCTCGGATGGGCGCTGACGGAGAGCTACAAGCGCAAGCTCGGACAGGGTCGTCCGCCCTCGCCGCAGCCGAAGCGGGGCGCACCGGGCCCCGAGGCAACAAGCAACCCGTCGCCAGGCGCCCACAAACCCGCCACGCTTCCGGTCTTCGGCGACATAGAGCCCGTCCGGCTCATCGCCCAGGACGAGCTGTTCGTGGTGGTGCAGGACAAGTTCCCCGTCTCCCCGGGTCACACCCTGATCATCGCCCGCCGGCCGGCCTCGCGGTTTCAGGATCTCACCACCGACGAGAAGGCCCGGCTGCTGGTCTGGATTGACTGGGCTCAACGGCAACTGGCGACGCGCTTCACCCCCCCGCCCGACGGCTTCAACCTCGGCCTCAACGACGGCCCCGCCGCGGGCCAGACGATGCTGCAGTTCCATTTCCACGTCATACCCCGCTACGCCGGCGACGTCGCCGACCCGCGCGGCGGGATCCGCCATGTCATCGGGGCAAAGGCCCGCTATTGGGAAGAAGCTCCAGGGACGACTTCGCCAGCATGAGAAGAGCGCGGCCCGTCCGGTGAGGGCACCGGGCCTACAAGGCGTGGTATTCGTGTAGGCCGGGTCCCCTGACCCGGCGGGATGGATTCAGCAACCCACCACACGCTTTCATACACCAAGGCGCGGGACTTCCGCCTCAGCCTGCGGTCGGGGAGGGCGGGATTCAACCGTCCAGCCGCTTGAACAGATCTTCGCTTCCGACGGGGGTGATGCCCTTCTTGCTGAGGGCGGCAATGGCGCGGTCGGGGTCGTCGAACCGGAAGGCGAGCAGCCCCCGGCCCTCGTTCTTCAGGGTGAACCCGTACATGTAGTCGAGGTTCACGCGCGCCTTCTCGAGGACGGCCAATATGGCGGCCAGGCCGCCGGGCTTGTCGGCCACCTCGATGGCGACCATGTCGGTGACCCTGACCACAAACCCCGCCTTCTCCAGCAGCTCCTTGGCCTTTTGCCAGTCGCGCACCACGAAGCGGAGG
>JAPLUA010000133.1 GCA_026397855.1 Verrucomicrobiota bacterium
ATCCACCCCGTCGCGAACGAGCCGGCGCACGCTGGCGGCATATTCCCGCTTCCACTCCGGGTCAATCGGAAGCGGAACTTCGGGAGGCCAGCCGGGGATAGCGCTGCCGGGCAAGAGAATGGCATAGCCCACCGCTTCGTAGCCCCGGCACCGCCGGTCAAACATCCGCGCCAGCATCGGCACATTGAGGTCAGCGTAGTCATAGACCTGGACTTCGCACTTGCCC
This sequence comes from Verrucomicrobiota bacterium, assembly GCA_026397855.1. GTDB lineage: Bacteria > Verrucomicrobiota > Verrucomicrobiia > Limisphaerales > UBA8199 > JAPLUA01. The sequence continues at coordinate 227 of JAPLUA010000133.1, forward strand.
TCATTGAGCCGGTGCAGGCGGCCGACGTATTGGGCGATGATGCCGCGCCATGACACGGGCAGGACGAGAAAGAGCGTGTCCAGGCGCGGGTCGTCGAAGCCCTCGCCGATGTATCGCCCCGTGGCAATGAGCACGCGTTCCTCACCGGCCGGGATTGCAGCCATGCGTGCAGCCGTGTCTTTCAGTTCTTTCCGGCCCATGCCGCCCTGAAGCGTGATCAGATGGCGGACTTCGCCTTTGAGCCGCGCCTCCAATTCCCGCAGATGCTCCGTGCGTTCGGTCAGCACGAGGGGCGACCGGCCCTGGCGCACGGCGCTCACCACGTCTTTGCAGATCATGTCGTTGCGGCCGGCATCGGTTGCCAGCGCGCCGTAAAGCTCCTGGAACTCGGTTCGCGGGCCGACTTCCCGGGGCAGGTCCGGCATCCGGAACCCGGTGGGCCGGACGAACACCTGGTGGGTGAATGGCCGGGCCGCGGCCTGTTTCCTGGCATCCACGCGATAGCGCACCGGGCCGCATTGCATGAAGATGATCGGGTGGTGCCCGTCCTTGCGGGTGACAGTGGCGGACAGGCCGCAGACATACTTTGCTTTGGCCCGGCGAGCCACGAGTTCGAAGCTGTGGGCGGACAGGTGGTGGCACTCATCCACCACCAGGTGGCCATAGGCGGCGACCTGGTCGCTGACCACCCCCTTCCGCACGAGGCTTTGCATCAGGGCCACGTCTATGTTCCCCGTGATGTTCTTCCGTCCCCCGCCGATCCGACCGATCGCCTTGGGCGGCTGGCCCAGGAACGTTGACAGGCGCTCGATCCACTGTTCCAGCAACTGCCGGCGATGGACCAGGATCAGCGTGTTCACCTTGCGCTGGGCGATAAGCCAGGCGGCGAGAACCGTTTTGCCAAAGGCGGTGGTGGCCGACAACACACCGGTGTCGTGCGCCAGCATTGCCCTGGCGGCGGCTTCCTGTTCCGGGCGCAGGCTGCCGTGAAAGGAGACATCCAGCGGGCTGCCGCCAAAGCGTTCATCGCGCAAGCCGGGCCGGATACCCAGGCTCTTGAGCATGGCCTGCAGTTCTTCCCGGCAGCCCCGCGGCAAACCGATGTGCTGCGGATGATCCTCCGCGCAGTCAACGATGCGCGGCTTGTCGTGGGTCGGCAGCCGCATGGCCTGCGCGCGGTAGAAGTCCGGGTTTTGAAACGCAGCCAATCGAACCAGCCGGTTGCGAAGACCCGGCGGGAGGCCCTCCTTGGCGATGTAGATTTGGTCGGCAAGCACGCACTCCAGGCTCTCCGGCAAAGGGCCCGCAATCGGGGCCTCCTTCCGCCGGCGTGACGGCGGCACCGTCCACGGCGGGTCATCGTCCTCATCCGTGGTCAGTACCCGGCGAACACCAACGATCCTTCCCTTGCTTTCAGCCTCCTGGACAATGGCCTCGACCTGCCCGCGGCTGATGCGCCGCTGCGAGGCCAGGAACGACCACTGGTCTGGGTGCGGCTCGGATTGGTCGTTCAGAAACAGGCTGTTCCCCAGCGCCCGGGGCTGCTTCTGCAAGGGCAGCGCGATCAGGTTTCCCAGGCCTCCTTTGGGCATGGTGTCCTGATTGGGGAAGAGCCGGTCATAGGATCTCAGGCCGATGTCCGGGCGGTGTTCCATTGTCTCGGTCAGCAGATGCGAGCCCAGGTTGCGCGCCACTCGGGCCGGCAGCGCCTCGTCGAAGAAGATCCAGATGTGCGCGCCCTCGCCCGAGCGCGAACGTTCGAGTGCGGCCGGCAGAGCGAGGCGGCGGCACGTCTCCAGGAACGCCGCCGCGTCCGCCTGCCAGGTGTCCCCGTCGAAATCAACCGCCAGGAAAAGGCAGGTCTCATCCTCGAGCATCGGATACACCCCCATGACAAACGGCCGGCCCTGGTCATCGGCGCCCGACAGGTGCCATCGAATCACCTCATCGGTCACGGCAAGAAACCGCCGGTTCGGGCAATTCGCGCATCTGGTCCTGGGCTTGTCGCACAATCCGCGCGCCCACTCATTGGCGCAGGCTGGCTGATAACCCGCGCGGCCCGTCTTGCGGCTTTCAAACCGGCGGGGATACACGTCCTCCCGCCCACGGAAGAGGGACCGGAACAGGCTTATCTTTGCGGCGGCAGTTGAGCCTTGCGTCACCGGTTCCGTCCCGGATCCCGGGCTGGGGGCGTCCGTGTGGGAATAGGATGGAGTTTGGATTTCGCTCACAGTCGCACGGCAAGAGTAGTGGGGCCCTGCGAGTCTGTCTATGACTCGCTGGGCCTGGCGAGCTATCCCGTCGCCTAAAGCCTTGAAACTCATTCGAGCCGGGGGTATTGTCAGGGCGTGAACCTGATTCTCGTTGCCTCTCGACCCTCGTTGCTGATCTCCTCCGTCCTTGCGATTGCGGCTCTTGGCTTTGCCGGATGCCGGAGCACGGCACCTGACGCCGGCAAGCAGACGCCCACCTGCGCTGCCGTTTCCGCAACCAACCCGCCGGCCGCCACACCCACCGCCACCACCAACAAGACGGCCCAGACCGCCAAGCGCTATAACTACACGCCCCGGACCTACCCCGTGGACGAGCGCGGTTTCTCGCCGGTGGACAAGGTGCTGGCCAAGGCCTACGCGCGCGAGGACGTAGTGACCGACGACGCCGAAGGCTCCCTCAACCCCTACGTGCTGAAGGTGGTTTCGGCTTATCCGTTGGATGGATCCTACCCCTACCATTGCGGCTGGACACCGCGGGAATACGACATTTACAACGGCGTGACGCAGGACCAGTGGTACAAGGGCATGGTCGTGGCCAAGGCCTATCCGGACGGCTCACGCTGCAGCTATTGCTGCGGGTTCACCTTCGAGGTCTTTGTCCGCGCGATGAAACTGCGCAACGTCCAGAAGGGCTTGGACCCGGACGACTTCAATGGCATGAGCTTCAGCGACCTCTTCAACATG
>JAPLUA010000311.1 GCA_026397855.1 Verrucomicrobiota bacterium
ATGTTTTCACCGCCCAGGAAGAACGTGTCCGCCACGGTCGGCAGGGCCAACTGCGCCCCGATCGAACGGTTGCCTTGCACCATCGAGTTGGCCGGGATAGTCAGATTGACCCGGTAATTATTGCCGGAACTGCCGTCGCTCTTCATCCAGGCCGCCGCCCAATTCCACGGGTAGAGCGGCCGGAGTATGCCTGTGTTAAAATCCTTTCCGCTCACCGCCACGCCGGGGCCTGGCTGGGAGTAGGGCAGCGAGAAGTTAGCGCCGATCTGACCGAGGGTGCCGTTGGCACGCACCAGTGTGATCGGGAAGGTGCCGTAGTTCTGGTCCGCAGTGTAGGTTGCCTGACCAAAACCGATGCTGCCAGGGCCAGGCGTGGATCCACCCAGCAGGCGGGCCACGTTGTTGCGGTTGCGCCAGGTCTTGCGCGTATAGCTGTCCGACTCCGCAGCGGTGAGATTCGGCCGGACATTGCTGGTGTTCCGGCCGCCGCCCACTCGGGTAAACCCGCCGCCCACGATAGGATTGGTGGCCGACTGCAACCCGATGCCGTAAATGACGCTGCGGGGATCCACCTCCGGAGTAAACTGCCCTGTCGGAAATCCTGCGAACTGATTGTAGGCGGTATCCATGAAGCCGGTATCGAGTTCGCCATCCATGAACAGCCGGGCCAGACCCAGGCGCCGCGTGTCATTGTAGGAGTTGAACAGGCCGCCCGCATAGATAGAGGCATTGGTGCCGTTCCTGAGCTCGGAAGCCAGGCAATAGACCGTGTTGTCAAAACCGTTGCCGGGGTTGAAGGTTGCGTCCAAGGAACCGTCAGCATTGAGCCGGGCGATGCCTCGGCGCTCCCGCAAATCGAGCTGCGTGAATGACCCGCCAATCAGCACCTTGTTGTCCGACTGGATCCTAATGGCATACACCGGACCGTCCACTCCGGTGCCGGGATTGAAGGTGTTGTCCAGGGAGCCATCCACGTTCAGGCGCGCGATGCAGCGCCGTCGGATTCCATTGATGTGGCTGAACGCCCCGCCAATAATCACCTTGCCGGCGCTGTCAATGGCCACCGCGTTAATCCTGTCATCCGGAACCGCCGGGATGAAGGTGGCATCCACCAAACCGCCGGGAGTCAGGCGCGCGATGTACTTGCGGACCTGGCCGTTGACCGTGCTGAAATCACCACCGATCACAACCTCCCCGTTCGGCAGTTGCACATCCAGGCCCCAGACGGTGCCATCCGCGCCCAAGCCGGGATTAAAGGTTGAGTCCACACTCCCGTCGCTGTTCAACCGGGCCACCCCGCGGCGCGAATTGCCATTGTAGGCAGTGAATCCGCCGCCGATGACGATCTGGCCCGCGGGCGTCAGCGCCACCGTATTGATAAAGTCGTTGGCCCCGCTGCCGGGCGAGAATGTCGCATCAATGTAGCCGTTTGCGTTCAGGCGGGCGATGCAATTTCGTGGCGTGGTATTGTAGGCCGTAAAGTTGCCGACCACGACCAGGCGGTTGTCGTTCTGGACAGCTACACCAAACACCGTGTCATTGGCGCCGGGATGCGGGTTATTGGGGGGTTCCGTCCCATAACTGTAATCCTGGTTAAACGTGGAATCGAGCGCCCCTGCCGGGTATTGGTCGTAAAGAATCGTGAGCGTCGCCTGGCTAACCTCGCCGGGAACCGCATACCCGGAGCCGCCGTTCGGGACATAGATATTGATCAAGAGATCCTCATTGAACGCCACGCTGCCATTGTTGAGTATCGGGATGTTGATCGCTTTGGGCGTGAAGTCATTCTGGTCCCACTTCAGCGTGCCGGTGACCGGTGTGAAGTCGGAGTCCGGAGTGGCGTAGTCGGAGCCGGCCTGGAGGGCAAAGTTGTTGTTCTGCTGGTTATTCGAATCCGGCGGACTGCTGTCAATGGAATAGTCCATGTTATACGCGCTGGCCACGTTGGTGCCGTAGCGATTCACGTAAATGGTTGCCGTGCCGGCCGTTCTCGACACCCGGAACGCGGTTTTCTCCAGGTTGACGATCGCGTTGGTGGGTGCGATGGAGCCGTCCGGGGCGACCAAATCGCGAGGATCCACGTTGACATCAAGCACGGTCACGGTGGCATTGCTCTGGAGGGTATCAATCCTGGCAGGGCTGATCAGGGTACTAAACTCGCTGGAGCCCAGGGCCGCATTCGTCACCACAACTCCGAAAACCCGGTCGGGCAGTGGCAGCTTCCTATAAGTAATAGGCACCACGAAACTGCGACTCATTTCCTGGTTCTCAAACGTAAGCTGGCCGCTGACCGCTGTGTAATCGGTGCCGGGGACACCGGCAATAGCATTCGGAGGCACCGTCACATCGGTAGTCGTGGCGTAGTTCACCACTGCCCGGCCGTCACTTCCAAATACGCGGGTGATGGTCACCACCAGTCCCTTGACCGTATGTGTCGCGACATCATCACCGCCATGCTGTGAATCAATCTGGCTCTCCGTTTCGGAGCAGGTATAAGTCGCGGAGCTGAGGCGAAAAAGGCCGGAAGAATGGTAAGCCCAGTTCAGGACAAACG
>JAPLUA010000535.1 GCA_026397855.1 Verrucomicrobiota bacterium
GAGCTTCGCCCAGTGGGACGATGTGCATCCCGGGTTCGCGGACCACACCCTGGAAACGGAGCCGCGGGATTTCGACGGGGCCGCCGGTCTGCACTATGTCAACCGCACCGGGCGCAACGACTTCGTTCTGCTCAAGGCCGCCCGGGACGCATCCCATCTCTACTTTTATGCCCGCACGCGCGACCCGATCACCCCGGCGACCGGCACCAACTGGATGTGGCTGCTGCTGGACATGGATCAAAACACCGCCACGGGATGGGAAGGTTTTGACTTCATGGTCAACCGGACCGCGATTGCGGACGGGAAGGCCTGGCTGGAGAGGAACACCGGGGGCTGGTCCTGGGCCAAAGTCGCCCCGGTCACCTGCCGCGTCCTTGGAAACGAACTGGAGCTTGCGATCCCCCGCAAAGCCCTGGGGCTGCCCGCGGGCAAAGACGCTTCCCCGCTGTCCTTTGATTTCAAGTGGGCCGACAATCTGCAGCGCCCGGGAGATCCGCTGGATTTCTACGTGAGCGGCGATGTCGCCCCCGACGCCCGGTTCAAGTATCGTTACTCCACCCGTTAGCCCATCTCTTTTTACATGAACGAAGCACACATTCTCAGGATTGCCGGCGAGCTCAAGGTTCAACCGCGGCAAGTCACCGCCACGGCCCGGCTTTTCGCCGAGGGCGCCACGGTCCCTTTCATCGCGCGGTATCGCAAGGAAGCCACGGGATCGCTGGACGAGGTGGCCGTTACCGGCATTCGCGAGCGGCTCCTGAGCCTTGCCGAGCTGGATCAGCGCCGCGACTCGATCCTGAAGTCGCTCGCCGAGCGCAACCTCCTCACAGACGAGCTCAAGAGTTCGATCGCTCAATCCGAGACCCTGACCGCGCTGGAGGATATTTACCAGCCCTACCGGCCCAAGCGCCGGACCCGGGCGACCATCGCCAGGGAGCAGGGGCTGGAGCCGCTGGCTGACCTCCTTTTCAACCAACAGTCCGTGGCCGACCCCGAGGCTGAGGCGCGGGCCTACGTCAGCGCCGAGAAGGGTGTCGCGGACGTGGCGGGGGCTCTGGCGGGCGCGCGTGACATCCTGGCCGAGCGCATCAGCGACGATGCCCAGGCTCGCACGAGTCTGCGGGCCCTGTTCTGGAGCCGCGGCGTGGTGAAATCCAAGGTCGCGTTCGGGAAGGAGGAGGAGGCCGCGAAGTTCAAGGACTACCTGGATTGGAGCGAGCCGCTCGCCAGGATCCCGAGCCACCGGATGCTGGCGATTCGTCGCGGGGAAACCGAGGGGCTGCTCATGATGCGCATCCAGCCGCCCGAGGAGGAGGCGCTGGGCTTGATCGAGCCCCTCTTTGTCACCGGCCGGGGGCCCGCCGCCGAGCAGGTTCGCCTGGCGGTGCAGGACAGCTATAAGCGTTTGCTCGGGCAGGCGATTGAAGTGGAGATGCGCATTGAATCCAAGAAACGGGCCGACGTGGAAGCTATTCGCGTGTTTGCGGAGAACCTTCGCGAGCTGCTGTTATCCTCCCCGCTGGGTCGCAAGAACGTCCTGGCCATTGACCCGGGCTTCCGCACCGGCTGCAAAATTGTCTGCCTCGACCGGCAAGGCAAGCTGCTGCACAACGATGTCATTTACCCTACTGCCTCCTCGGCGGGCGAGGCGCGCGAAGCAGGGGAGGCGTTGCGGGGGATGGTCGCCAGGTTCCAGGTCGAGGCCATCGCTATCGGCAACGGCACGGCGAGCCGCGAGACCGAGATGTTCGTCAAGGCGCTCAAGCTCCCCCCGTCCATCCCGGTGGTCATGGTCAACGAGAGCGGCGCTTCCATCTATTCCGCCTCGGATGTGGCGCGGGAAGAGTTTCCCAACCACGACCTCACCGTGCGCGGGTCGGTCTCCATCGGCCGCCGGCTCATGGACCCGCTCGCGGAGCTGGTGAAGCTGGATCCCAAGTCCATCGGCGTGGGACAGTATCAACATGACGTGGACCCGTTCGCCCTCAAGCGCAGCCTGGACGATGTGGTGATGAGCTGCGTCAATGGCGTGGGGGTGGAGCTCAACACCGCCAGCAAGCAATTGCTCGCCTATGTCTCCGGACTCGGCCCGGCGCTGGCGGAGAATATCGTCTCCTACCGCAACGAGAACGGCCCGTTCAAATCCCGCGCCGAGCTGAAGTCCGTGCCCCGGCTGGGCCCGAAAGCATTCGAGCAGGCGGCCGGGTTCCTGCGCATCCGCGACGGCGGGCAGCCCCTGGATGCCAGCGCGGTGCACCCGGAGAGCTATCCCATCGTGGACGAGATGGCCAGGGACATGGCCTGCTCGGTGGGCGACCTGATGCGCGATGCCGGGCGGCGGCAGAAGATCCCGCTCGCGAAGTATGTCACGGAAACTGTCGGCCTGCCGACGCTCACGGACATCATGGCCGAGCTGGCCAAGCCGGGCCGTGATCCGCGCCGGCAATTCGAGGTGTTCGCGTTCCAGGCCGGCGTGGAAAAGATGGAGGACCTCAAGCCGGGCATGAAGCTGCCGGGCATCGTCACCAACGTCACCGCGTTCGGCGCGTTCGTGGACATCGGCGTCCACCAGGACGGACTGGTCCACGTCAGCCAGCTCTCCGACCGCTTCATCAAGGATCCGGCCGAGGTGGTCAAGGTGCAGCAGAAAGTCATGGTGACCTTGACCGAGGTGGACTTGCCGAGAAAGCGCATCGCCCTCTCGATGAAGGCCGCGCCAACCATCGGCCCCGGAGCCGCCGCCAAGACCTCCCCCGCTCCCGGCCGGACCAGGCCCCCGGGGCCGCCCGCCAAACCGAAGGCACCGGATTGGTTTACCGAAGCGCTTATGCGAGGGCGGCAAGGGCCGTCATAAGGGGCAACACCATCTTCCAACCCGTTCGCAGACTGGCCGGTCTCCCCCACATCCGGGCAGGAAGGCGGCAGAGGCTGGCTTCGTCGCACTGGAAACGGAACTTCGGTATCGGTTTGCGCAGTGTGATTATGGCAACAAGGTTACCCGGTAGAGGCCTTGCGATTGTGCGCGGCGGGTGGCGTTGGTGTCGGTGAAGGTGCTCAAGGTGCCAAGATTGCGGTTGGTGGCGATGCTGGTCCAGGCAGGTGCATTGAGCGAAGCTTTGTAGAGCACGGCGTAGTTCCGGTAAGGCAGGCTGGACCAATTGAACCGCAGGCCCGCCGGGGTCGCCTGGCTCGTCAGCAGGCGCAAGGTCTGGTCAGCCGGGATTTCAATCGTGCCCTGCGAGGTCAAGTCGCGACCCTGCAGGCCGACATAGTTTGTCGCATAGCGAGTGACCCGGAACACGGCATTCATGAGCTGGTCGGGACGGGCGGGGTCCACGGGGATGCCGTCGCCCTGGGTGAGAATCACGCTGGTAACCGGGCAGAGGTAGCGCCAGACGGTTTGGCCGGCGGCGGTGACCTCGAAGAGGTTGCCCTTGATGCCTTCGCAGATCAGGGTGTTGCCGTTCGGCAAACGCTGGCAGCCCGAGATTTCGGAGGAGTAGAAGTTGGTGGGCGGGGCGCTCATGTAGAGCCAGGAATTGGTGGCCGGCCCATAGGCGGTGCCGGACGCAAGGGCGTAGTTCCCGGCGGCATCCACCGGGGGCACGATTTCGTTGATGGTGGAATAGCCGCGCCCGAGGCCGTTATTGAAGATGAGGATCCGGCCGGCGCCGGGGCAATTCGTCTCGATCCAATGGGTATGGTGCTGCTGGAAGAGCATCTGGCTGGCGCTGGTGCCGCGGTTGTACTGCTGCGGGTTGCCCCAGCGGTAGAGGATGTCGCCCCCCTTGTTGTAGCGCCCGCCGTTGGTGCCGGCGGCTTGCGCGGTGGTCGTCTGGTGATCAACGATAAACAGCTCGCTGTTGCCCCGGATGCTGAGCATCACCTGGTCAAGCTGCGCATTGTAGTCAATGCCGTTCACATGGTTCCAGAACTGCGGAATCTTGATGCCGGTGCCGTTGACATCGATGCGCTCGGGATGATCGGTTACCACGCCGTAGTTCCGCTTGGTGGGATCGTAATCCTGGATCATGTGATCCCAGAGGTGCCACTCCCAGGCGACCGTGCCTCCGTAAGGCCGCGTCGGCGTTATCTCGACGAGGCAGTCGGGCAGCATGTAGCCCTGGGTGAAGATGCTGGCGTCCAGGAGGTTCGTGTTGAACCCGGCCGCAATGACTTCGGCGAGGGTCTTCTTTTCCGCTACCAGGAGCAGCACGTTGCCGTTGGGCAGCACTTTGAAGTCGTGGTGGTGGATGTAGGTCGGGCTGTAGTAATCAATCGCCCAGACCAGGTTGCCGTCCCAATCAAACTCCTCGATGCGCCCGCCTTCGCCGCCGCCGGTCGAGGGTCCCCCCTGCTTGACCATGCCGGCCCGTATCATGTGGCCATTGGTCAGCAGGTAGGCGCTGCGGCCGGGCTCATAGGTGCTGGTCCACGTATGAACGACCTCACCCGCGTTGTTGATGAGATAGGTGTTGGTGTGGTGCATCGGGGACATCAGGGTGTAGCCCGGCCAGGCGCTTGCGCTGTTGAAGAACAGTCCGACGGTCTGGCCCGCTACCGCGTTCTGCACCGTGTAGGAGCGGGTGACGTCAGGCGCCCCGGTCGGATCGGTGGTGAGTGCGCCCAGGTTGTCCGAGGCGCTGAGGTAGTAGCTGACGATCGTGCCCGCGGCAAATGCCGGAATCTGGCCCCCATAGATGCCATCGCCCGCGGCCCCGTCCTGGTGCAGGCCATCGTCGAGCATGGTGACGTTCACTGCGCCGGCGCCGGTATTGTAAGTGAGCGCAACCTGCGCGACGCTGGCGTTGTCGGTGACCTGGGCGAGGACCCAGACCGGGCTGGCGGAGGTTGGCGATGCCGGGGAAATCGTGGTATTGGCAATCACCGGTGGCGGGTTCGATACCCCGGCTTGGACGAGGTAGGAAAACGTAATGGCGGGTGCCCCGGCCGGATTCGTGGAAGAGAGCCCCGCTCCGTCAGCAGCGGTGAGGTAAAAGCTGACGGTTGTTCCCAGGGGGAATGCCGGAATCTGGCCGCCATAGACACCGTCGCCTGCCGCGCCGTCGTGATGAGCGCCGTCGTCGAGCATGGGCGCGCTGCTGGAGCTGCCGCCGCTGCCCGTGACGACCTTCACCGAGATCTGGTCGAGATCCATCCGGCTTTCGATTCTGCCGCCACGGAACTGGAAGCGCATCTTCAAGCCGCTGACCAACTCACCCGCAGCAAGGTCGTAGTGATACCAGGTCCACCCGTGGCTGCTGCTGGTGAGTTCGCTCAGGCGCGTCACGTAGCCGCTGCCGGAGTCGAGTTGGAAGGTCCAGCCGGCATTGTTGTACTGGTTGCTGAGGGTCAGCGTCTGCACCCAGAATTCCACAAACCCCGCGCTGCCCCGCGTATCAATCGAGCTGGTGGTCGCCACCATGCTATCGGTCAGGTTGGTGGTGCCCTGCTTGAACTCAAGCCCGTTGGTGTTGCCGGCCCCATAGTTGGCGCCGGCCCGCTGCTCGAAAGTTGTGCCGGTCACGGTCCAGGCGTAATTGGCCCCGGCTCCGTTCCACGGCTTACCGGGGGTGGACCCCATGGTTTCGAGGAAGACGGTGTTCGTCTGGCTGGCGCCACCGCCGGTGCCGGTGCTGTAGGTAAGAGCGACATTGGCAACGTTCACGTCATCCGTGACCAGCGCCGTGACCCATACCGTGTCATTGGTGGTGGGCGACGCAGGCGTCATAGCAGCGCCCGTGATGACGGGCGGTTGGTTGGTTGCAATGCCGCCGACGGTCACACCCTGAACCCGCATCCGGATCGAGTAAAGCGAACCCGCATCCGTGGTGATAAACAGGGTCTTCCGGTCGCTGCCCCCGAACTCCACGTTGGTGGGCCGTTCGGGAACGCTGATCTGCTCGACCAGGCTGCCGCCGGTGTCATAGACGAGAATGGCGCTTTCGCACAGATAGACGTTGCCTTCGGAGTCGAGCGTCATGCCGTCGCACTTTACCCGGGCAAAGAGCGTCTTGTTGGCCAGGGTGCCGTTGGTGTTGATGCTGTAGCGGAAGACGTTGGTGGCGCCCCAGTCGGCAACGTAGAGCGTCCTGCCGTCCGGCGTGCCGACCAGGCCGTTGGGACGCGTCATGTCGGTGACAACGCGCAGCACGGTGGCGCGGTCGGGAGCAAGGTAATAGACATACTCCCCGCCTTGCACGGCCGCATGGCCGAAATAGACCGGGTCGCTGAAATAGACGCCGCCGGCAGGACCTATCCACAGGTCGTTGGGCTCGTTGTAGCGCTGGTCGGCGTAGGTGCTGGTGAGCACGGTGACGGCTCCCTGCGGGGTGATTGAGACCAGCCGGCCGTTGTCCCCCTCGCAGGCCAGCAGGTTGCCGGCCGCGTCGAAGCCCAGGCCGTTCGCCCCGCCCGAGTTCGTGCGAAAGATGGAAAGCTGATTCGACACCGACCACTTGTAGATCGTGTCCGCCTGGATATCCGAGAAGAACACATTTCCGGCGGCGTCGGCTGCCGGGCCTTCGGTGAAGTGGAGGCCGGAGGCCAGTTGGCTGAGGCTTGCGCCCGCAGCCACGACGCTGGCAGCGGCCCGGCGCATCACGCGGAAGCCGACATGGAACCATGGGCCGTTGGGGTCGCCCGGCCCCCGGTAGTAGGAAGGATCACGATTGGACACGCGCCCGTGGCCGTATTGATCCTCGCCGTTAAACCAGTTGCCCCCGCGCAGGCCGCGGTAAGGCTTGCCGTCCGGCATGAGCGAACCGGCGAGCGGGCCAGGAGGGTTGGTGACGATGCTGTTGAGCACGCAATTGGTGTAGTAGTCCGCCGTGTACCAGTCATTCACCCACTCCCAGACGTTGCCCGACATATCGGATAGACCGAAACCGTTGGCGTTGTTGCGGGTCTGGTAGGTGCTGTTGGTGCCGGGCCAGTTGTAGTTGGTCTTGTATTGGAGCGAGCCGTTGTAGAAGCCAGCCGGCGTGGTCCATGGAGTGGGGCCGCTGGCATAGGGATTGGTCTTGCCCGCCCAATTCGCCAACGTGCCGTCGGCGTTGGTGTCGCTGCCCCACGGGAACATGCCGTAGGGACTGTAGAGGCCCCCGCGCGCCGCATATTCCCACTCCGCCTCTGTCGGCAGGCGATACCCGTTCCTGGCCAGGTCGCAGTCGCCGGTCGCCAGGTTATAGCAGGCAGAGTAGCCGTCGCGGGCGCTGGCCCAGTTGCAGTAGGCGATCGCGCCATACCATCGCACTCCGGTGATGGGATGCAGGTCGCGGTTGTCGCGGATGCTGAAGCCGCTGCCGGTCCACTGCACGCGGCTGTTGGTGTCCGAGCCGTAGGTGTCGCAGTAAATGTTCGTGCCGCCGGCGCCATAGACATAATTCGAGCGGACCTCCACCAGTCCCTGGGTCAAAGCCGAGTTAAGGAACTGGACATATTCCAGGCAGGTGAGCAGGGTTGTTTCGATACGGAATGAGTCCACATAGACGTTGTGGACAGGAACCTCGTCGCTGGGATGCGCCGGATCCACGAAGCCGAAATGGTCGCCCATCTGGTATTGCCCGGCGGGAATTTGCGCGAATTGGGGCGTGAAGCTGTTGGTGGCCGGCGGCGTGTTGGTGATGCCGCCGCACACGCAGCGAACGAAGAGGTTGGTCAGCTTGTCCTCATAGCTCACGAGGCCAAGCTGATAGTCCACATACCACGCCCGGTTGGTCAGGTTCACCACGGTCGTCGAGGACCAATGGCGCGAGGTGTTTGCGCCCGCGAAGAAGTTCGTATCCACGGAAGGGCTGGTGCGGACTTCGTCATTGATGGACTGCAGTTCCTTGATGTTGGGCAAACGCCAGTCGGTGCGGCCGGCGAGCGAAAGCCCCTCGGCATATTGCAGCGCCGCTTCCCAGCTCATGCCCGAAGGCACTTCCGCTTGCTGCCAGGTCAGGCCCGTGTCCAGGTCCGTGATGGTGCCATCCAGGTTATTGGTAAGGTGACGGGTGGAGCCCGCCACAGCGCCCCGGACGCAGCGAACATGATACCGGTTCGTGCCGCCGGCGCTGATCGTCTCATCCATCCGGTGCGCCCCGATGCCGCCGCCGGCGTTAATGGCCCAGACACGACCGGCATCCGTGAGCTGCGTGTCGGCCGTCCACCAGTATTGCGCGACGGAGAGGGTGAAGAAGTTCGTGTTCAGCGCCGGGTTGACCAGGCCGTGGTTCAGAATGCTGAACGCCTCGTGGCTGGCAGGAAGCCGCCAGTCGCTCTTGCCGCCAACCCGGTTCGTCTGCGCGTAGAGGATGGCGCCGGACCAGGACATTTCGCCCCCGTCGGCCTTCTGCCAGGTGAGGCCGGTGACATTGTCCCTCACCGTCCCGTCGCCATTGTCGGTGAAGGAAGGCGGGTTGATGGTGTAATCGGCATCCTCCCCGAAAGTGGATGTGTATCGGTTGGTCTGGCCGGTATCGGGCAGCTTGAGCATGCTCCAGGCAACGTTGGTGGGACTCAAGTCTTTAACCACGTAAGAATACAGGTTGGTGTTGATGGGCGCGCCCGACGGGTCGGTGACCTGGCGGGCCGCAGCATCTTGCACACGGACGAAATAGCGCACGGTCGTGCCGGCCGGGAAACCCGGGATCTGGCCGCCGTAATTGCCGTCCCCTGCTGCGCCGTCCTGATGCGATCCGTCATCCAGCATGGCGGCGGTGTTCGTGGCGCCGTCGGCGATATAGGCCAGGGTCGCCGATGCGATATTAGTGCCGCTCGAAATGGCGGCAGTTACCCAGACCGGTTGGGCAGAAAGAGCGGTCGTGTTGGTCGTGGCGGTGACGGTCAGCGGATAGATGACATAGCTGTAGGCAACCATGCCGTTGGTCTTGCCGATGCCCTCGTCGGCGGGCAGGAAGGTGCGAACGTAATCCACCTTCACCCCGGAAGAGGCCACGGTAAACCGGGTGTAGCCCGTATTGGGAAGCTTGACCCCGGTAACAAAGGCATCTGAGTTGTTGGTTGCGTAGTTGGGATCTGCGGGATTGGGCAGGGTCTGGTAGGTCATGCCATCGAGCTGCTGCCGGACCCAGATATGGTCGTGCCCCTGGACAAAGGCGGCGACGTTATTGGCGACCATCAGTTGATGGAGGGGCAGCGGCCATGCGGGACGGTTGGCAGCGAACCCCCAGCTTCCGTTGATGTTCTGGCCGCCCCACTCGTATTGCGCCGCCTCCTCGATGCCGCCGCGCCCCGTGCCCAGCACGTGATGCGCAAACACAAACTTGTATTTGGCATTGCTGCGCTCCAGGGTCTGCTTAAGCCACGCATACTGTGCGTCGCCGTGGGTCACATCCCACATGTTGGTTCTTTTCACGCCCGTCCAATAGTTGTTGTCCACGCATACCGGGTCCGCCCAGTAGGGATCTATTGTTACGAAGAGGGCGTCGCCCCAGGTCCAGGCGTAGTAATTCTTGAGCTGGCCAATGAACGGCACAGCATTCGTGTTGCCCGAGTAGAAAGCGTCCGGGGCCGGCTCGGGGTAATACAGGTTCCGCGAGTTCTGGGCCCAAACAGCGATGTTGTTGGGCGTGCCGTCCAGGAGATAGGCCGCGGCCTGCTCGTGGTTGCCGTTGACGAGGAACAGCGGGGCACAACTGCCAACCAGCCCCAGGTAGGGACGCTGCACGTTGTATTGCGCCGCGACAAGGGAGGCGTTGATTGAATTGGTGGGGATCTGGTCCACGCTGAAATCGTCACCAATGCACAGGTAGAAGTCGGGCTGGTCGGCGGCCGCCTTTAGCAGGGTGCGCGCGTAAAGCGCCGGGTCAAACATGGTGTTGATGCGCTCGGGGTGCGAGTCACCCTGGATGGAGAACGTGAAAGTGCTGCCGGGCGTCCTTTGCGTGTGGAAGCTGTGCTCAACATCGGCGAGATACGTCGCGGCGCCGGGGCTCTTGTAGCGGAGCCGGTAGTAGCACCGGGCATCCGGCTGGAGCCCGCTCAAAATGAGCTCCAGCGGCTGGCCGGCGGAAATGTTCGTCAGGCCCGTTTGGCTGGCATAGGCGCCCGAGGCGGTGCCGTATTCGAGGTAAACCTGGAGATCATTGCTCGCCAGCACGCTCACCGTCACCGACTGATCCGTGGGACGGCCCAGCACGAGCGAGCCGCTGAGCGGCATTACCGGCACGGACGATGTTGCCGCGGTGAAAGCATAGCTGTAGGTCACCATGCGATTGGTCTTGCCCGCTCCCTCAGCGGCGGGCAAATACACCCGCACGTAGTCCACAGTCGCGTTGGTGGACGTCACCCGCACCCGCAGGTAGCCTGAGTTGCCCTGGATAACCCCGTTGGTGTAGCCATAGCCTGCGGCAGCAGAGATGCTGTTGTAGTTTGTGCTGCTGGGTTGTGCACACTCCTGGTAAACCAGATCGGTAACGCCATCGCCATTGGCGTCGAGGTCCTCTTTGACAAAGAGGTGGTCGTGGCCATGGAAGAACGCGTTCACCCCGTTGGACAGGAGCAGGCTTTGAATCGGCATGGCCCACCCGGGGCGATTGGTGTCGAATCCCCATGTGCCGTTGGTATTGTAGCCGCCCCACTCAAAGTAAGGGGCGTAGGCCAAACCGCCTCGCGCCTCCATGTCGCTGCCTCCGCCTACCAGGTGGTGGCCAAAGACGAATTTGAACTTGGCCGAGCTGGTTTCGAGCGTGCGCTTGAGCCATTGATACTGGTTGGCGCCCAGCGTCCAACCCCAGGGATCCGTCCCCTTGCTTGCGCCCTGGGCCGTGTACCAGAAGTTGTCAATCATGACGAACAGGGCATTGCCCCATTCAAAGGCGTAATAGCCGTTGCGCGCACCGCCGCTCAGGAATGGATCCGCGTTGGTGCTCCCGCTGTAGAAGGCGCCCGGCAAGGGACACGGATAGTAGTAATCCCGGGCCCGGCTGCCCCAGACGGCGCTGTTATTGGTGGGAGCGGAATTGCTCAGCAGCCAGCCCAGCTCCGGGTCATGGTTGCCGTTGACCAGGAACAGGGGTATCGAGTGGCCCGCGAGGCTGAAGAATTGCTCGCGGACATTCCTGCAGGCGTCGTAAATGCCCGGCTCGGTCAAGGTGTAGCTATTGGTCTTGTAATACTTCTCCCCCATGAACGTGTCGCCGAGGTCAATCAGGAAGTCGGGGCTGTCCGCCAGCATGTTGGTGAGCGCCCGCTGCCAGACCGGCGGGTCGTTGTCCAGGTAGTGTGGATCGGCCTCGATGATAAAGGTGAAGTCATCGCCCGCGGGCCGCTGCGTGTGGAAGGAACGGTCCGCCCCGGCGCTGAAGGTGCCGCCGCCCGGCAGCCGGTAGTAGAGGCGATAGTAATACTGCTGCCCGGCAGTGAGCGAATCGAGCGTGATCGCCGCAGGCGTCCCGGCCACGAGGCTATTGGTGGTGGTCTGGCTGGGATACACTCCGGCCTGCGTGCCATAAGCAATGTAGGCCTCCAGGTCGTTGCTGGAAACGATACTCACCGCTATGGAGCGGTCGGTGGGGCGCCCGAGCAGGACGTTGTAATAGACGCTATCCAACGCGTTGCTGCTGACCGTGTAGGAATAGAGCGTGGCAGGCGCGCCCGCGGGGTTCGCGGCCGAAAGCCCGCCGCTGTCGGTGGCGGCTGTGTAATAGCTCATTGTGGTGCCCGCCGGATATGCTGGAATCTGTCCGCCGTAAATGCCATCGCCCGCGGCGCCGTCGCCGTGCGCGCCGTCATCATACATCGCCGTGCTGGTCCAACTGCGCCCGCTGCTGGCCACCACCACGGAAACCAGGTCCAGGTCCACGCGATTGCTTGTCACGCCGCCTTGGAACTGGAACCGGACGAACAGGTTGCTGACCAGGTCGCCCGGCAGCAGGCTGTAACTGTAGGCCTGCCAGTTGTGATTCGTGCCGCTCAGCTCGCTCAGCCGCGTCGTGAAACCGCTGCCCGGATTGAGCTGCAGGGTCCAGCCGCCGCTGCCGCTCAAACCGCTGCTCTGGATATAGAAGCCCAGCTTGCCGCCTGCACCTCGCGCATCAATCCCCTGCGTGGTCGTGATCATGCTGTCGGCGAGATTCGTCGTGCCGCCCTTGAACTCCATGCCATTGGTATTGCCGGTACCGTAGTTTGCCCCGCCCCGCTGCTCGAACGAGCTGCCGGTGACCGTCCACGCGTTGTCGCAGCCCGTCCCGGTCCACGGCTTCGGCGAGTTGGTGGCCATCGTCTCCAGGAAGACGGTGTTGCTCACCGTGACGCTGATGCCGCTGCTGTAGTTGAGCGCAACGGATGCCACGCCAGCATCGTCGGCAACGTGAGCCGTGACCCAGACGGGGCTTCCGCTCGAGGCAGCCGTATTCGTCACCGCGGTGATGACCGGGGGAGAATTGGAGCCCGCGCCTTGCACGGTGTAGGAATAAGTCGCGCCGGGCGCGCCCGCGGGGTCCGACGCCGTGTTGCCGAAGTCGTCCTGCGCGGAGACGTAATAAGCCACGGTGGTTCCCGCCGGGAAGGCGGGAATCTGCCCGCCGTAAACGCCGTTGCCGGCAGCACCGTCCTGGTGCAGTCCATCGTCTAGCATGGCGGCGGTATAGGTGACGCCTGCAACAACGTAAGCGAGCGTGACTGAGGCGATGGCGCGGTTGTTCGTGATGACCGAGGTCACCCACACGCTTGAAGTGGCCGAGGGCGATGTTGGGCTGGTTGCCGTGCCGCTGACGGCGGGCGCGGAAATATACGATGGCGCACTCCCGCTGATAGTGCCCTGCGGGACGAGCGTGCGTCCCGCGAGGGCGGGGTGGCTGGCAGCGTAGCGATACGCGCGGAAAAGAGCGTTCTGCATCGGCCAGGCATCCCGCTTGTAGGCGACGATGCCGTCCGCAGTCACCGGGTTGATGTATTCCCAGGCCGCTTCACCGGCGGCCGTGACCTCGAAAATGTGCCCTTCGGTGGAGTCGCAGACCAGGGTGTTGCCGTTGGGCAACCGCTGGACGCTGGAATCGAGGTGGCTGAACATCCCCTGGTTTGCCATGGAGTAATACATCCAGACAATCTGGCGCGACATGGACTTGCTGCGCTTGTCGGTATCATGGCCGGGAGCCGCCCACGAGTAGTAGCCGGCGACAGGCGGGCTCACATAGGCCCCCGTGTCGTTCGTGGTGGCGTTCAGATAGCCGTTGATCTCGAAGACGTAGGACTGCGGCGTTGTCTCGAACAGGTCGCCCCCGTTGTTGTAAACCAGGAAGCGGCCCGCGCCCGGCAACCCGGCCGGAATCCACTGCGCGTGGCTGGAGCCGCCAATCTGTTTGTTGCCGGTGGTGGAGGTGGTCCAGTTCTGCTGGATCGAGGGCGGGCTGCCCTGGCTATAGCGCGCTGGATCGCCGAAGCGGTAAAGGAAGTCCCCGTTCGTGCCCGCCGCCAGCGCCATGCTCGACGCGGGATTGCCGGCGATGAAGGTGTTGCCGTGGTCAATCACGTAGAACTCACCCCCCGCCGCGTTGACAACGATCTGGTCCAGGTTCGTGTTGTAATCAATCGAGTTGCAGTGCAGCCAATCATCGGTCACCGGCCGGCCCGGCAGGTTCAAATTCAGCCGGCCCGGGTAGTTGGCCACCGTCTTGCCCGCGCCGACGTAGTTGGATTTGCCCGCGTCAAAGTCCTGGATCCCGTGGTCGAAGAAGCACCACTCCCACACCACGTTGCCGGAGGGGTCCACCTCCACAATCGCATCCACCTGGGCGTTGGTGTAGGGGCCGTTGGCGGGATTGCACCCGGCAGCCAGGCACTGGCTCGATGTGACCGACTTCGCCGCCAGGTAGAGCGTCGTGTTTGTGCCCAGCTTCGGATTATAGATGCGCAGGAAATCGTGGTGCGGCGCGTAGCCCGACCGGGCCTCCGTGTACTGCCAGACCGTGTTCCCGTTCCAGTCCACTTCCTTGAGCCCGGAGAAGCCGCTGACGTCCCCGTTAGCAGCGTCGAGAACATTGCCGTTGGCAAGGAGGCGCGGGTTCGTCCCCACCGGCCACGTGTGGACAACGCGTCCCTCCATGTCAATGAGGTAGGTATTGCTCCGCACCCCGAAGAACGTGTAGCCAGCATAGGCATTGGTTTTGCCCCAGTAGAGCACCTCGGTGGGGCCTTGCAGTCGTTCGTAGGCCCGAAGGGATGATAAGGATAAGAGCAGGCCAGCCAGGATGGTGAACCTGGCTCGCCTTGAGGTTTGGAGTTTCATGCGCACTGGCTTGTTACGGTGAATGATACGAGGGCGTCCGGCCCGTGATGGTGTTTCCGCTCGTCAAGGTCCGGCCGGCAAGGGCCGGATCGTTGGTGCCGATGCGGAAGGCCCGGAAGATGGAGTTATACATGGGCCAATTGTCTCGTTTGAACTTGAGAATGCCATCCGAGGTCACCGGGTTGATGTATTCCCAGACCGCGTCGCCCGCGGGCGTGACTTCGATGATGTGTCCCTCCGTGTCGGAGCAGGCCAGGGAGTTGCCATTGGGCAGGCGCTGAGCGCTGCCGCCGATGTGGCTGAACATGGCGTGGCTGGCGTTGGGGGAATAGCTCCAGACGATCTGCTTCGACATGAGCTTGGGATTCCTGCCCGACGTGGCGACGGGCGGCAGCCAGGTGTTGTAGCCGGCGGCCGGCGGATTCACGTAGCCGCCGATGTCATTGCCCAGCGCATTCAGGAAGGGGTTGATCTCGAACACATACGATCCCTGCGTATGCTCGAAGAGGTTTTGCGCATTGTTGAAGACCAGCAGGTGCCCTGCTCCCGGCAGCCCCGGCGGAATCCAGCTTGCGTGATGCGCCCCGCCGATCTGCTTGTTGCCGGTGGTGGAGACAGTCCAGTTGGTGAGGATGGAAGGCGGGCTGCCCTGGCTGTAGCGGGCCGGGTCACCGAAACGGTACAGGAAATCCCCAGCCGCGCTCGCTGCCAGGAGAATGCTGTTGGAAGGGCTGCCGGCGACAAAAGTGCCGCCGTGGTCAACCACATAGAACTCGCCGCGAACCGAGTTAATGACGATCTGGTCGAGCGCCTGGTTGTAATCAATCGAGTTGCAGTGCAGCCAGTCGCGTTGCACGGGCAGCCCGGGGATGTTCAGGTTGAGCCGGCCCGGGTAATCTGCGATGGTCTTGCCGCTCCCCACATAGTTGGTTTTGCTCGCGTCGAGGTCCTGGATCGCGTGGTCGAAGAACCACCATTCCCAGACGACGTTGCCCGACATGTCCACCTCCACGATGGCGTCCATCTGGGCGTTGGTATAGTTCCGCCCGTTGGCGGGGTCGCAGCCGGCGGCGATGCACTGGTTGGAGCTGACCGTCTTGTTGGCGATGTAGAGGGTCGTGTAGGCGTTCAGCTTCGGGTTGAAGATCCGAAGGAAGTCATGGTGCGGCACGTAGCTGGCGCGCGTCTCGGTATAGGACCAGACATTCGATCCATTCCAATCCACCTCTGTCAGCCCGCCGAACCCGCTGGGGTCGTCCTTCGAGGCGTCGAGCACGTTGCCATTGGTCAGCAGGTGGGGATTTGTGCCTATAGGCCAGGTGTGTGCCACCCGACCCTCCATATCCACCAGGTAGGTCATGCCGCGGACGCCGAACCAGGTGTAACCATTAAAGGTGTTGGTCTTGTCCCAATACAGCAGCTCGGTCGGCCCTTGCAGCGCTTCGTATGCAAGTGCTGAGCCGGCAAACAAAAGAATGAGTAGCAGTCCGCGTTTCATTAGGTGTTTTATCCGCAGTGTTTTCAGTAATTCCAGGTGCAATGCCAAGCGCACCGCACTTCAGTTTCAAGGGGCTGAACGGGGAACAGTCGCGCTTTTCTACAGGAAGCATCAAAAAGTTCATAAAGTCGGCTCTTTCCGGGGGGTAGCTGTAGAAAATTGAATTCCGTATGCGTTTAGAATATTATGGGCCACTGGCATGACCAGCGATTCCAGCGTCCAGACTGAAGAGCTTGAGCGCCGCCTCAGAGGCGGTGATACCCAGGCTTTGGCGGAGCTGTTTACCCGCGAACGGGAGGGTCTCTGGCGGGTGATCCATTTCCGGCTGGCTGAACCGCTGCGGGGACGGCTGGAAGCCGACGACGTGTTGCAGGAGGCATTCCTGGCGGCCAGCCAGCGGCTGAAACATTACGCCGACAGTCCGGCCAGTTCGGCCTTCATTTGGTTGCGCATGATTGTGAATCAAACGCTTATCGATCTGCACCGGGAGCATCTGGGCGCTCAAAAGCGCGATGCTGCCCGCGAGGTCAGCCTCGACGGCGCCCCTTATGCGCAGGCGACTTCAGCGTCGGTGGCCATTCAGTTGATTGGGGCTTTCACCTCGCCCAGCGGGGCGGCCGCGCGCGCGGACACGCTCACCCTGGTGCAGTCCTGCATTGAGAAGATGGACCCCATTGACCGCGAAGTGCTCGCGCTGCGCCATTTCGAGGAATTGACCAACAGCGAAGTCGCCGAAGCGCTGGGCATCGAGCAGAAGGCGGCCAGCATCCGTTACGTCCGGGCTTTGCGCCGGCTGAAGGGAATCCTGGCCCAGGTGCCAGAGCTTTCAAATGGGGGGCAAGGTGGTTGATCCGAACACCGAGCGGGATCCCTTGGAACTGCTCGCCGCCGAGTACATGGAGCGGCTGCGGCAAGGCCAGTCTCCCTCGGTCGAAGAATACGCGGCGCAACACCCGACCCTCGAAGAAGAAATCCGCGAGCTTTTCCCCACCATCGCTGTCACCGAACGACTAAAGGCCCGACAGGAGCGGTCCAGCGGCGGTCTGGCAAGCCTCGGGGCTGCACAGCTTAAGCGTTTGGGCGACTTCCGGATCATCCGTGAAATCGGCCGCGGTGGCATGGGGGTGGTCTTCGAGGCGGAGCAGGAATCGCTGCGCCGACGCGTAGCTGTCAAAGTGCTCCCTCGGCAAGTGCTGCTGGACGCGAAGCACCTCAAGCGGTTTGAGCGGGAGGCCCGCATTGCCGCCAACCTGCACCATACGAATATCGTCGAAGTTTTCGGCGTCGGAGAGCAGGACGGCTTTCATTACTACGTGATGCAGTATATTCACGGGGTTGGGTTGGATTGCCTCATTCCGGAACTTGCGAAGGCGGTTCGCAACCAGACTGGAAATAGCCCGCCATCCCCCGCGAGCACCGTCTCCAATACACATCCCGAGAGCGCCTCAGCGGCCGCCCGGCGGTTGCTTGGCGAGGACGCCTGGCGGACCGGTCGCCTGGGATCGGTTTACTGGCAAGCCGTAGCCCGAATCGGCCTGCAGGCGGCGGACGCGTTGCATTACGCGCACAGCTTGGAAACGCTGCACCGCGACATCAAGCCGGCCAACCTGCTGCTCGACACCCAAGGCACAGTCTGGCTGGCCGATTTTGGTTTGGCCAAGGCTGCCCAGTCGGATGACATTTCCCTCTCCAACGACCTCGTCGGAACGCTTCGCTACATGGCTCCCGAACAGTTTCGCGGCAGCACCGATTACCGGAGTGATATTTACAGCCTGGGACTGACACTTTATGAGCTGCTCGCCTTGCGGTTGGCGTATGAGGAAACCGATCGCAGTCGCCTGATTCAGCGAATTACCGAAGGGCCGCCCCCGCCACCGGGCAGCGCCGAGCGGGGGATTCCGCGGGACTTGGAAACCATAATTCTCAAGGCTGCCAGCCACGATGTAAAACAGCGCTACCAATCTGCCGCGGCAATGGCCGACGATCTTCGCTGTTTTCTCGAAGACCGTCCCATCCAAGCCCGACGGGTGGGGCCAGTGGAACGGCTAGGCCGTTGGTGTCGCCGCAATAAGGCCTTGGCCGGCCTCGCCGGGACGACTTTGTTCCTGCTCGTGCTGGTGGCAGCCGTCGCATCCGTCGGCTACCTCCAAACGAAGAACGCCCTGCAAGGAGAAGCGCGGCAACGAGCCAGGGCCGAAGCCAATGCGGAGCTCGCCAGAGAAGCCCTCGACCGGATGTTCGACCGGTTTTCGCCAAGCAGGATTCGGATCCTTCCACAACCCTCCGTTGATGGGGCTGCCGCTGTTCCCGGTTCGCCGATTCTGTCGAAAGAAGCCGCCGCGCTTCTCGAGGAGATGCTGCCGTTTTACGACCGGCTCGCCCAGCAGACCGGAAATGATGACAAATTGCGGGCCGGAACCGCAGAAGCCAACCGACGTGTTGGCGCCATCCGGCAGCGCCTCGGCCAGCTCGATGAAGCCGTCATAGCCTATCGCCGGGCCATCGCCCTTTTGGAGGAATTGCGCGTGCGCTCGTTGGAAGATCCGAGGCTCAAAGTAGAAGTAGCCCGGATGAAGAATGAGCTGGGGCGGCTCTACACTTCCCTGCGAAAGGTCAGCGAGGCCCAGGAAGCCCATATAGGAGCTTTGGCACTGCTGGAAGCCGATGAAGCGTCACCTTCTGCCCCGGAAGCGGCGCGCTTTGAACTGGCTCGAACCTACTTCTTCCTTGGAACACAAGAGCGCCCGCTGCCGGGAGCTGCCCCGCGCGATAGGGATCGTCAGGCTCAGATTGCCAACCCTCAACGCGACAGCCTGGCTAAGGCCGTAACTTTGCTCAAAGGGCTGTCCTCCTCGCCGGCTGCCAACCCGGAATACCAGCACCTTCTTGCATTGTGCTACTCGGAAGGTGCGGCTGTAGGTGAGGCTCGAGGCCGGGAAGCAAGAAGCGGCGATGAACGGGCCATTCAAATCCTCGAAGGCCTGGTCCAAGCCTACCCGAGCGATCCCGATTACGCCTATGACCTGAGCGAGGCCTATTCGCGGATACACATCCCCCGGCCTCCCATTCCTGCCGAGACCCAGCGGACAATCGAGGACCGGTTCGGCAAAGCACTGAATCTGCTCGAAACCCTCGTTGCCGAGCATCCCGATATCCCCGATTTTCGAGCTTCCGAAGCGCGAACACATGACAAGCTGGGTTCATTCTACCGGCAAATGGAACGTTGGTCGGAAGCGGACCAGAACTTCCGCAAGGCCATCGCTCTCCAATCCCCTCTGGTAAAGCAATTCCCTGATGTGCCCTATTATGGCCTTTGGATGGCAACCTTTAGAATCGCCTATGCCGACGCCTTGATTCACCGAGATCAGCCAGCGGAGGCGCGCGTCGTGTTGGAAGAAACCATCTCAACGCTCTTGCGCCAATTAGAGCAGAGACCAGAAACGCCCCGGCCTCACCACCTGCTCGCGTTGGGTTATTCCAGGCTTTCGCTTGCCCTGCGCCAGATTGGAGAAAAAGCTCAGGCTGATGCTGCGGCCCAGAAGGCGAAACAAGAACAAACGCTTCCGCCGGGCCATGGTGGGGCAGGCATGAATGAGTGTCGCGGGGCTGAAAATGCCTTTTGCCTTTTGCGCTCGCGGGACTAGACTGCCCGGTCTATCGAACTGCACACATGAAAAGATCAACGGCCCTCGCGCTGGGAATCCTGGCGTTCATTCAGCTCGGCAACCTGCCCGTGTTCGCCTGGGATTACACCTACCACCGGCTGATCAACGAAGCCGCCCTGGCCTCGCTGCCGACCAATTTCCCCGCCTTCGTGCGTGCTCCGGCTGCCGCTGAGCGCATCGGCTTTCTTTCCGGCGAGCCCGATCGTTGGCGTAATGTGAAGGATCTCTCCTTCTCCCACTACAGCGGTCCCGACCACTATTTTGACATGGAGGAGCTGCCGCTCTACGGCTTCAAGCCCGAGTCGCTGCCGGTCTTCCGCTATGACTTCGCCGCCGAGCTGATTGCTTTCCGGAAAGCGCATCCGGAGAAGTGCCCGCCGATCAATGAGGCAAAGAATGAGGACCATACCCGCGCGCTGGTCGGGTTCCTGCCCTGGGCCATTGCGGAGAACTACGGCAAGCTCAAGTCCGGGTTCTCCTACCTCAAGACGTTTGAAGCGAACGGCGGCACGCCCGAGGAGATCGCCAACGCGCGCGAGAACATCATCTACGTCATGGGCACGATGGGCCACTTTGTGGGGGATGCCTCGCAGCCGCTCCACACTTCGATGCATCATCATGGCTGGGTGGGGGCGAACCCGCAGAATTACCGCACCAACCAGAGCATCCATAGCTGGATTGACAGCGGCTACCTCAACAAGGTCGGCGGGGTAAAGCGGGCCGAGCTGGAAGCGCTGGTGCACCCGGCGCAATGTGTGGCGATTGACGGCCGTCCGGCCAGGCCCGAGGAGCTGTTCCAGGCCGTGGCGCTCTTTGTTGCCGGGCAGAACAAGCTGGTCGAGCCGCTCTACCGGATGGACAAGGAGGGAAAGTTCTCCGGTAATGGTGAAAAGGGCATGGAAGGCAAAGCGTTTCTTGAAGCCCAGATGGCCAAATCGGCCCAGTTGCTGGGCGGGATCTGGTATTCCGCCTGGGAACAGGCACCGCCCGACAACTTCCTCAAGGGCCAGCTCGCCCGGCGCCAAAGGGCCGGCCATGATGCGGAAAAGGAATAGCCGGCCGGAAACGCGAATGATTCGACTCGTGAAATACTTGCGCTTTATCCCCATCCTGCTGGTGGCCGCTGTCTGCGGTTGTGGAGGTCACGGCTGTACGAAACCGGTTTCTTCGGCAACCGTGCCGGCAGTCAATCCGGGCCTGCCAACCGCCGCGCAGCCGAAGCTGCAGACCATGAAACTGTGGCTCGGGGCGGAGGAACTGGTGGCCGAGCTGGCTTTGACGGGTGTGCAGCAGCAGACCGGCATGATGTTCCGCACCAACATGGAGGAAAACGCCGGCATGCTGTTCCCCTTCACGGTGCCGCAGCGTGTCGGGTTCTGGATGATGAACTGCCCGATGCCGCTCTCCGCGGCTTATATTGACCCGGACGGGGTGATCCTGGAGATTCATCCCCTGGAAGCGCAGAACACCAATACCGTCGTCGCCGGGTCGGAGCGCGTGCAGTTTGTGCTGGAGACGAGCCAGGGGTGGTTCGGGCGGCACAATGTCCGGACCGGCATGGTGGTGCGCACCGAGCACGGTACGCTGGCTAATACTTTCCTGCGCGGTCGCTGAAGCAACCTCGCGGGTAATTCCAAGCTTCTCATCTGCCGGGTTGGGCTGATCTCGCTGGCGTTATTGTTCGTGCGGGGGATGGCGGCTGGCAATAGCGCTCTGGCAGCGAGCGGAGGCCGGCTCTACGCCAGAGGAGACTCCCTGCACTCCAGGCACAGGAACAGCTTCCCGTCGTAATACGCAGCGAACGCCGGCATTCTGCACCCGCAACGGTCGCAGAACTCGTAGATCTCGAGCGGATCCAGCTTGACGGGGGTCCAGACCAGGCCATAAGCCCGGCGCACCAGTTCCATTTGTTCCGCCACCCGGTCGCCTACGTAGTCAAACACCTTGGCCCGAGTGCGATGCTCCGTGAATTCCCATTCGGTGGCAGTCCCGGAAAGGTAA
>JAPLUA010000628.1 GCA_026397855.1 Verrucomicrobiota bacterium
CGAGCAAATTACTTGACTAAATGGGCAAAGGCAGTTTCGTAGCCGAGAAGAGGCGGCAAAAGGTCTCGCCGGAGTTGAATTTCCGGGAAAAACGTTCTGCACCACGACAAAACGGATCGCTTGTGAAATATCCGGGTTAGGTTCCCCCATCCGTCCAAGGTCATCCACCCGGCAGGCTCATACAGTGATACAAACTCGCAGCAGGCGCATGTCGAAATCGGCAGAATTGGCTCGCCGCTCGGGGCGTGTTGGACGACGCGGCGGCGGACGTTGACCCGCTGCCTGGTCGTGACATCGTAGGCGGTTCCGAGGATGAACTTTTCAAGCGTAAAATCACAATATTCGCCGCCGGGCGCGCCGACCAAATTGATGTTGATGACTCGATAGAGAACCGGGTCGTCAGTCGCGCCAACTCGGCGAAAATAATTCTCCGCTTCATCACTGCAATACTGACTCAACGGCTCCCAGGGCAGGCGCGTGAAGTCAAGGCGGACCTCGGCATCCATGCCGCCGTCATCCGCAGATTCGGTCGTACTGATTGGCCCTGGTGGTTTGGTGAATGGCGTTCGTGTCGTGTCGTGAATTTCCATTGTGTTGTCCTGTGGTTGATGTGTTGATGTGTTAACTAACTGACAGTGCAGCCGACAAGCTGCTTCCCAAAATTCCTGCGCTCCGTTTGCGATTGGCGAATTTGACTTTTGTCAAAATGCCTTGGGCGGCCAGTTCATCGACGCTCCGCACGGTTCGGCCCAGGCGGCGCGCGACCTCAGCCCGGCGGAGGATGCGGGGTCCGGCGTCGTCTGCCGCCGGCTCGGGGGTTTGGGGTTTGCCGTTGACGAGGAGGCGAAGCAGTTCGCGCCGCGCCGGGGCAGTTATTGTTGGGTCTCCCGCCAGCACGACGCGGATGACTTGGAGGCTGTTCTCTAGCATGCGATTTCTTTCCTTCTCATATGCGCCGCTTGCGGCATGTGTATTTTCATTGCTGGGACTACACTAGGGGAATCTAGTTGCATCCGCTAGGGGGGTGTGTATCTTTTGTGTGTAGCATACACACGACGATGAAATCGAAACCAAATCAGGCCGTTAAGGCCCTCCGGACAATTATCCAGCACACCCAATCGCAGTTCGCTGCGATGGTTGGCACCACTCGGGATGCGGTCGCCTCCTGGGAATGCGGCCGCAACCGCCTCTCCCGCAAGTTCGCCGCCCGCATTTTCCATTGCACGGGGGCGTGGCCCGAAGACTTGGTAAAGGGCCGCAGGACCCCCCGCCCCGTTGGCAACAATCGACCATACGAGAGGTCGGATTTTGAATCGTTCCAAGCCGGCGATGCATCGAGCGCCAACGCCATGCGGTTCACCCGGGCTGGCTCAAGCGCATTGGAGGTGCTGCTGTTTGCCGCGTGCAAGCCGGGGTTGGGCCGACTTAGAAATCGAATGCCTGCCGTTTACGAGTCGTTCTTGGGCTGGTGCGATCAGACTTGCGAGGAGTTCAAGCTTAGAAAGCAGGTCGATGAGGTTCTGGCGCAGCGCAAAATCAGGGACCGCCGAATCGTTACATGGGGCGATTGCCGGAGGCAGAACGGGGTCATGCAAAGAATTCTCAAAGAGTGCTACGGGTTCGAGGACAACAAGCGGATGGCGGATGCGGAGGAACTGACGCTTGAATTTGAAACCTCCCCAGCCTGGGTGCCCGGGTGTGACATGGGCGGGGGCGATCGGACGACTCGCGGACTCTCATTCGCCGTGGGGGATCTTCTAACAATGGCGCGCCGGGCTGATGAGCGGAGTAAGCGCAAGCCGGCAGTCCGCAAGTTGACACGGCGGGGGTGTGAAAGCGTGAGACTTGGGGCCTAGCAGGGCCGTGGCTGGCTTTGGGCTGGGTGGGGGGTATGGCGACATGGTTCTAGGGCTCGACGCGTCCTAGAGGCAAGGAGGCGCGTTTTTACGGGGGCAAAATGCATGTTCCAGAATGTTGGTTTGGAAGGGGGGGTGCCGGTGCTTAAATTCGAGTCACCCCCCGCCCCTGGTCAGTCGGGAGCCAGTCGGGAGCCAGCCAGCCAGCCGGAAGCCGGGAAGGAGGTCATGACCGTCACCCCGTCAGCCGGCAAAGCCTGACACGTGGCTGACACGGGCTGACACAGAATCGGGCCATTTGCTCCGCCGACACAGTTTCGACACAGCCACCCAACCGGACACAGCCGGACACGCTATTTCCTTCCTTTTATTTCCGATAATGTGAAGATAATGCTTGCAAACATTGGCGACGGAGCGTATCTTTACAGCCTATGAGTGAACTACATGCTGTATTATCGGAAATAAGCGGAAGCAATCAAACACCCCCTAAACTTGTTTCGGGTACAAGAGGTCGTGAGTTCGAATCTCACCGCCCCGACCATTTTTCCTTCCCTTATCATGTCAGCCCCACTGAAGCGCGAGACTGACGGCTGCAAGCCGTCGCGGCCAACCGTGAGGGACAGGCCGCTCCCGGCATCTTAGCGTCGGCCGACGCTGAGCTTGAAGAGGGAGAATTCCTCGAGGAACCGGGCGCGGTCGCCCTTGAGATAGTGCTCGGGCAGATAGCGTTTGTCTGAGCAGGCGAGGACGGCGGCCAGTTCCTGCAAGGCGAGCAACCCGGGATCGAGCGGATCTATGAACGAGTTTACGGCTTCCTCGATGTCTCCCCGCTGCACGTCGCTGTCGCGCTTCGCCAGCACGGCCCGTTCCTTGGCGCGGGTGAGGATGGAGTCCACATCGCTGCCGGTAAGGGGACGGGAGCCGAGGCTCTCCCGGATGTAGGCCAGAATCGGTTCGGCGAGCGCGATCTTCTTGACCTTGCCCACGGTGGTGAACAGCTCGACCACGTCATCGGGCCCCTGGGCCGGGAACAGCGGAATACAGAGGCCGAAGCGGCCCTGGCGCTTCATGTCAATGGAAAGGAGATCAGGGCGGGAGGTCATCGCAACCCAGAGTTCGCGGCCGCGCAAGGTGGAGTCGCCGATGTGCGCGGCAAAGGCTGCAAAAACGCGGCCGGAGACGCCGCTGTCACCGTCGGCCTCGCGCGTGCCGAACACGGCGTCGGCCTCGTCCACGACGACGATGACCGGCCCGAGGGCGCGGATGGTCAGGAGGATGCGGGCCTGCTGGCGCTCGGTGTCTCCCACCCATTTGGAACGGAACTCGCCCATTTCCATGACCGGCAGGGCGCACTCGCTGGCAAAACAGTCAATGAGGAAGGACTTGCCGACGCCGACCCGACCCGGAACCAGGACACCGCGTTCGAGCACGTCGGTCTTGCCATTCCGGATGAGCCAGGCCAGCTCGCGCAATCGTTTCTTAGCAGCGGTGTGAGTGGCCACAATGTCGAGGGTCACGCCGGGCTTCGGGTCTTTAAATCGCACCAGTCCCTGGCAGTATTCCTCGATGAGGCGCTTCTTGCTGGCGGTGACATGCTCCTGCGTCACGCGGATGCCGTTGCGGATGGCTTCGGCCAGGAAGTGGCGAATGCGCAGCAGGTTCAGCCCGGAGGTGCGCGCCGCCATTTCTTCGGCGGTGAAATCGCTCCAATCAGGAAATGGCTTGCCGTCCGCCATCTCTTCCGCCCAGCCGGATTGGAGGAAGCGCTGCCGATCATCGGCATCGGGCAACTCAAGGCGCACCTGGGCGACATAGGGGTTCTGCAAGAGGCGGGCGCTGAGTTCGTCGGCGGATTCCGTGACCAGCACAACGCCGATGTCCAGCCGCGCGAGTTCCGGCGCGGCGGCCCACTTGAGGAGCGTCACCAGGTTCATCCGTTCCTCCATGCTGGCATTGGCTTCCTCGCACGCGGGAATCAGCTTCTCCGGGAAATCAATCACCAGCGTGATGCCCCGCCATTTCTCCTTCTCCTCGGCAACGCGCAGGAAGAAGCGGCGGAGCAACGGCGCCAGGCGAAGCAGATCGCGCGGCGGGCCGGTGACGCGGAAGTTGGTGCTCTCGACGTTGTCATAGACCTCCAGCCACTCGAAGAAACGCTTCTGCATGTCCGCCGAGCCGAAGGTCAGGCCGTCGCTAATATCGTAGAACAGCAGGCAGGCGCGCTCCGGGAAGAGGCGGCGGACCAGAAAGGTCTTGAGCGGCACGTAGCTGAGCTTCCCGTTGTCCTGCACGGGAAACAGGTCGAAGATATTGCCGTGAAGGATGAACAGCGAATAGGTGCCGCCGTTCCAGCGGCGCGCCAGTTCGAGCGCCCAGCCTTTCAGGGGCAGCCGCTGCTGAACATTTGGGATAGTCGGATTCGCGGGGTCAGTTTTCATAGCGGGTCGAATAGTGTCTCGAGGCTGGACGGTGCGAAATGATTCTGGCACTTGATTTGTGAGCAGCGCGGGACCATATTCTCATTGGCCAGCAGGACCGCGACTTGGCTTCAACGCCGGGTCTGCAATGTAAGGACTGCTGGCTTTCGTGTTTGTTATGCGGTGCAAGTAGAACTTGTGCGCAACCGTTGAGCCGTCCGTGAATTCCTTTATCGTGATTTCCGCCTGATAAGGAACATCTCCTATTTGCAGGCCATGCTCCAGCTTATGCCAGGCCCTTACATCCTGGCGGCCTTTCCTGTCGGCGGTCGTTGAGCTCACCCACCCCCGCCAAATCAATTCCGGTAACGCCCGCACTGATTGGAATTCGTGTGGGCTACGCTTTTCGGACAGCGTCTTGTCCCGCCCATCGCGCGAGAACCTGATCTTCCCTAGCTGCGGGTGCATGACTGGCTCAAATGCCCGCATGATCTGGTCGGCCCGCTCGTGCATTTCCTTCGGTGTTCCCGTCCAATGCTCGTCGGGGATCCTTATCGGCTGGTTCGCCTCGAGATCATGGCACGGGTCCATCGCGGGCCTATCCTTTTTGCCTCTGGCGCACAGGATACCCCTTCTTAAAGGCCACGTTTCCGATGATCGGCGGCGGCGTGCCGGGCGCAGCGGGGTCAGGGGGTAAAGACCCGGCCGCAGCCTGGTAGCCGACGCGGAGTTCCGTGGACGGCAGGTCGCCCACGAGATCCTTGAACTCATCCATCTCGGAGAGCCACTTGTTGGTCTGGTCGAGGTGCTCGACGGTGGCATCAATGCGGGCGGTGAGGGTCTCGGCATTCTTGCTGGCGACGGCGTCGGCGCGGATCAGCTTGATCTGCTGGTCGAGGCGTTCCTGCTCGGATACCACGAGGGCCAGGTTGGCCTCGGCCTGCTCGCTGCGCTGCTGGCGTTTGCGCAGGACTTCAAGGCGCTCCAGGCGCGAGCTGAGATAGCGTTGCTTGGTCTCCAGGACAGCGCTGTCGCCTTTGGTCTTAATGGCCTCGGCCTCGGCGTTGAGGCGAGCGGCTTCGGCCTCAGCCTCCTTCAAGACGGCGGGCAGGTTTTCGCTCCGCTCCGTCTGCAAGAACTGCTCCAAAGATTCCTGGATGCCCAGCAGCCGCAGGCAGGTCCACATCAGCTCGTCGAGCTTGCGCAGGCGCGGGTCACTGGCCGGGTCGGCAGAAGTCAGCGGATTGTCCGCGCTGGCGGTCTCGATATCCCGGCAGACCGCGGCGAGGCGGGTGTAGCCTTCGCGGCGCACCGGCGAGAGCGAGGCGATGAGAGCGTCCCGGCGCTGAACAAACGCGGCGACCTTCTGCATCTCCTCCGCCCGTCGGACGGCGTCATGGCGGCGGTCCACCCAGCCGCGGAAGAACGGCAGGTCCGGCAGGTAGATCCAGCCCAGCGTGTAGCAAGTCGCCCCGGCGATGAGCGGAAGGATGCTTCCAGTCATGAACCCCAACCCGAGCGTCAGGAGCCCCAGCGCCGCATGCTGCGGGCTTTTCAGGAACTCCCGATGATAGCTTGGCGCTGGCTCTTGCATTGCCTACGCCTTCACCCCGCGGGACGCGGGGGATTCCTCCTCGAGCCGCCGCAACAGGGCCTGGCAGAAGTCTATGAACCACGGCTTGCGACGGCTGGCCTCGGGCGATTCCGCCGGACGCGGCACCTTGAGGATCTCCACCAGGCGGCCCGGATTGGGCGCCATCAGGAATACCCGGTCACCCAGGTAAACGGCTTCCTCGACCGAGTGGGTCACCAGGAACACCGTGCTTTGCTGCTCGCTCCACAGTTGCACCAGCAACTCCTGCATGCGCAGGCGGATACCCGGGTCCAGCGATCCGAAAGGCTCGTCCATGAGCAGGATGCGCGGCTGAAGAATCAGGGTCGCGGCGATGGCCACCCGCTGCTGCATCCCGCCGGAAAGCTCAGAGGGATACTTCTTCTCCGACCCTTGCAAACCGACCTTCTTCACCCACTCCGCCGCCCGGTCCAGGCGCTCCGAGCGCGCCACACCCCGCAGTTTGAGGCCGAAGGCCACATTGTCGGTGACATCCAGATGCGGCAGGAGCGAGTATTTCTGGTCCACGAGGCCGCGATCCGGACCCGGCTCGGTCACCGGCTTACCCAGCACGAGCACCTCGCCGCTGGTAGGCGGGAAGTGCGGCTTCAAACCGGCGAGGATGCGCAGGACGGTGGACTTCCCGCAGCCAGAGGGGCCCACCATGGTGACGAGTTCCCCGACGTTGGGCAGGTCTTCGATGGTGAAGTTGATGTCCTGCAGGGCAACCTTGGCCGCGGCGCCGCTGCCGAAGGTCTTGCAGACCTGCTTAAAGGTCACCACATCGGGGGGCTTGAGCGGTTGCTTCTCGGGCGCAGCCGGGAGCAAACCCTCAGGCTTGCCCGGCGTTGCGCGAGCGGGGGAGGTTCCCCCGGGGGAATGATTGGCTTCCGACATAGGTCACTTGTTGGACTTGCGATAGGGAAAGAGCAATTCCCCCCCGAGACGCCACAATTGGTCGCAGGCCAAGGCGATCAACACGATCACAATGATCACGGCGAAGATGGAGGCCGTCTGGCTGCGCCGTTCCGAAACACCGATCAGGGCGCCCAGTCCATACTCCGGCCGCACATAGACTTCCGCCATGATGATCCAGCCCCAGCCCACGCCATAGACGCCGCGCAGATGGTCCCAGATATTGGCCTGGGCGACGGGAAAAAGCACATGCCGCACAAGCTGCCACTGGGAGGCCCCTTTGGTGACCGCCACGTCCAGGAAGGCCGACGGCACGTCCGCTATGTCCTTGATGACCAGCGGCAGCAGCGCGACAAAGCAGCCGATGAAGAGGAAACCGATCTTCTGGGTCTCACCCGTGCCGAACCAGGTCAGGCTCAGCGGGATAAAGACGACAATCGGCACGTAGGCCCCCGTCAGGGCCAGCGGCCGAAAGAACGCCGCGACGGAGGAAAACGTGGCCATGTAAACTCCGAGCGGCACGGCCACGATGGCGGCGAGGGCGAAGCCCGTAGTGACCCGCAACCAGGAAGTCACCGCACTCCGGACGAGACCCTGTTCGAGGTGCAGGGGCGCAAACGCCTGCAACACCTCGGCCGGACTGGGTAGAATCAGCGGCTGAACGATGCGCTCCCCCATTTGGCCGCGGGTGAGAAACCACCAAACCGCCAGCACCACCCCCACGAAAAGCGCCGTCAGACCCAGGGCCCGCGAGTAATCCAATTCCCCGCGCACCCGCAGCCGGGTCAGGCGCACCACCGTCGTCAGCAGTATGACAAAAGCCAGGGCGAAAATCAGGAAGCCGAGCATAGAAAACTAAATGCGCTAAAGAGGTTAAGCCGGTCCGATTGGGACTCGCGGGGACAGGCTGTCCCCACCCCTTTCAGGAGACGCTTCGGACCCAAGCTCGATGCCGCCCAGGTCACGAGCCGGATTCGAGCGGGAACACCTTGACCTCAACGCGCCGGTTCTTCTTGTTGTTCTCAGCATTGCTCGGATCCGTGCAGCCCGCCAGCGGGTTGTCCCAGCCGTTGCCAACGACCTTGAACTTGTTCGGGTCGAACTGATACTTGTCCATGATAGCCCGGCGAACCGCGTCGGCGCGGTCGTAGGAGAGCTTGCGGACGAGATCAACGGGGACGATCCCCCGCTTGCTGGCGTCGGTGTTGCCCTCGATGATGATATAGGCGTTGCCGAACTTGCCGGCCAGCTTGCCGATTTCCTCCAGCGTGGCGGGAATGGTCGAATCATACTCCGCGTTCAAGGTGGACTTGTTCGGCTCAAAGGCGACGAGCACGGCCTTGGTCAGGATCTGGCCCGCGCCGGCCTCCGCGCTCATGTTCATCAGCGCGCTGGGCTTAAAGGTCGGCTGGGACAGATCCCGCACATCCTTGTAGGCCTCGGACATGGCCGCGAGCACCTGGTGGGCCTTGACCTGGTCCGACCGCACCGTTTTGGAAATGGTGCCCAGCGACTTGTAGATGGTGGAAGCGCTGTTCCACACCACCTCGAAGTTCGCGGGGTTGAAGGGGTCGAGGAAGAACTTGGCATTCTCCCGGTAATTGGTCAGGTGAGCATCGCCCTCGGTAATCCCGCCGTCGCCGCCCACCATCTTGCCGCAATCCTCCTCCGGCAGCTTAAAGGCGGCCGCCAGGGCCCGCGCGGCTACCTTGGGATCCTTCCGCACCATGTCCATGCCCTCAAAGATGCCCTTCACCAGGCCGGCAACGATCTCCGGATGGTCTTTATAGAAGTCGTTGCGCACCGCCCAGACATCGGCGATGAGATGGTTGGCCGTGCCCGTCGTCACCACCAGGCGGGTGCCCTTGAGCTTTTCCGTGACGTTGTAAATGTCCGGCGACCAGCCGACAAAGGCATCGTAGGAGGAGTCCTGAACGAAGATCTTCGCCGCCGAGGGCGCGTCCGCGGCCCACTTGAAGTCCACGTCGCCGGGGTCTATGCCGGCGTCAATGAGCAGGGACATGATCAGATAGTGGCTCGGCGAATTCTGGGCCAGCACCACCTTCTTGCGCTTGCCGTTGGCGATGCGGAAATCGTTGATGCTGCGAATCTCGCCGCGGGCGACCACGCCGTCGCCGCCGGCGGAAAAGTCTATCTGCTGACACACCACCGGGACCGTGCGGGAATCCTTCACCAGCTCCGGCGCGAACAGCGCAATCATGTCCAGCGTGCCCCAGAGCACGTGGCTCTGCCCGCTGGCAAAGAGGTCGCGCGCCTTCACCGGGTCATCTACGATCGCCAGCCGGACATAAAAGCCATACTTCCTGGCGAACACGCTCTGGTCGCTCGGCTCCAGGCCGGCATTGGCGACGATGATCGGCGCCCAGCCGGGCCAGACGTTGATCGGGAATTCGACGACCGGCTTGCCCTCCTTCATCTCCTTCTTGTAGTCGCTGACCCCGCTCACCACGGGAATCCCGGACCGATCCACCAGCGTCGCCGCATTGGTGCCGGCCAGCAGAACCTTGCTTAAGTCATCCGGGGCGGCTGTGGCTTCCTTGATCTTCTGCTTCACGTCCGCCGGGTTGATGGACACATTCTGGGACTTGCTCTGGGGCGCGATCTTGTCCCACCAGCGATACATCCCAAAGCCGACCACGGCCAGTAGCAGGATGGTCAAAACAATCTTTCCGCGTGTAGTCATACGAGTATTCCTTAAAGGTTCGGTCTTCGGTTAATTCTCACCGCTCAAACTTGTGTCCTGGTTCGGAGTTCGCCATTCGCATTCTGGCTTTGCGCCCCGCTCACTGCTCCGCAATCTTCTGCCGCACCGGCTGTGCTGCTGGCGCCGGCGCGGAGGCGGCGGCCTCCGGCTGCACCATGCCCATCTTCTTCTTGTATTCCTGGAACAGGGCCGCGCCGCGCAACTTGCGGGCGTCCTGCTGGCGGGCAATGCCCGAGCCCATTTCCTTTGCCAGATCGAGCGTCGCCCGCATCTGGCCTTCCCCGGAAGCCGCTGACTGCCGGAGCTGCTGCATGGACTGGCCCAACTCGCCTCCCATCATGCCCTGCAACTCCGTGATGGAACTCTTCATCATGCCCGCCAGGCTTTCCAGCGAGCGTCCAATGGCGACCTTGGCCTTGACCGACTCGAATTCGCGCTGGAACCGCTGAATCTCGCGCAGACTCTGGGCGATGATCTCGGTGTTCTGCTTGTAAAGCTGTTCCAG
This sequence comes from Verrucomicrobiota bacterium, assembly GCA_026397855.1. Lineage (GTDB taxonomy): Bacteria > Verrucomicrobiota > Verrucomicrobiia > Limisphaerales > UBA8199 > JAPLUA01. The sequence goes on from JAPLUA010000628.1 coordinate 10,031, forward strand.
GCTGTCCGCCTGGGCCTTATTCTCGTTCAGGTCGGCTTGCAGCGTGGCCAGCTCCTCAGCGTAATGAGCCCCATTGGCCTCGTCATTGGCCGCGGCGCTCGCCTGCAGCAGGCTCTTCAGCTCGTCCTCCTGGCGCTCCTGGCGCTTGATCTGGTCCTTCAGCAGCGCGATCTGCCCCGCGAGTTGGCCATTCGCATAATGAGCCTTGTCGGCCTTCGCTTTCGAGTCGCGGATGCCGCGCTCAACCACCGCCTGGTTAATCGCGTCCGTCTCCGTGACCTTCTCCGCCATCAGTCCCATCCATATAAACAACCGCTTGATTGCTCTGAACATAGGTTTCCTTTTGCTTTGCTTGATTTTACTTCCTGGGCTCTTCTTCTTCCAGCAGGATTTTACGCTGCATGATCAGTTCCAACTGGCTGTTAAGCTGTTTCTCGTCCGCCGCGCTCATCACCGTCGCCCCGAGCTTCTTGACCGGATTGAAGATCCGGGCGTCCGCGTCGAACGCGACGAAGTGAACCGACACAGTTGCCCCCTTTTCGCCTGACTTCCGCAGGAGCGCGGGCATCACCTCTTCCGGCTTGGGACCGGCGGTGTTCATGCCATCGGTGATAATGAGCACGTGCTTATGCGGCAGCGGGGATTCCAGCACCGCCTGGCCGGCCAGCGTCAGCGAGTTGCCCAGGGGCGTGTTGCCGCTGGGTTGGGAGAAACTACGCGCAAAACCCTTCAACCGCGCCGCGTCGAACGGCCCAAATTTGACCGCCTGACGCGCGGTGTCGCCCTGGAACACGAAAAGACCCGCCTCGACTTTGCGGGGCGTGCCGGTGGCGCTATTGGTGGTAAAGGCCTGGATCTGGTTGGCGATGGCGGTCAGGGCACGATTGGCAATAAGGTATTTCGACGACGACCGGCCATTGGCGTCGGGCACCGGGTCTTTCATGCTGCCCGAGGTGTCATAAACAATGGCCAGCGCCACGCCTTCCCCTTCGGCGGCGATAAGGCGCGCCTGGCCCGGCCCCAGGATTCCCAGGGCAGCCAGAACAGCGAGCGAAGGAATGATCTTCATATGAATCAGCCTGAACCTTTTCTCCCACGGCCAACTACACCCATCACTGAATCGTTAACACCAGCCCCGAACGGTGTCAATATATCCTTTAGTGCCAGCAACTATAGCCTTCACAAACTCCCCGGCTTTTGGAAACCTTCCGGCGGTGAAACAATCAATCGTAACCCTGGATATGGAGGGAGTGCTGACTCCCGAGATTTGGATTGCCGTGGCTGAGAAGACCGGCATCAAGGAACTGCGCCGCACCACCCGTGACGAGCCGGACTACGATGTCCTCATGCGCGGCCGACTCAAGATCCTGGACCAGCACGGCCTCAAGCTCTCCGACATCCAGCAGGTGATCGGAACCCTGCGCCCGCTGGAAGGCGCGAACGAGTTTCTCGACGAA
>JAPLUA010000421.1 GCA_026397855.1 Verrucomicrobiota bacterium
AGAAATTGCGGTCATTGCACGGAAAGAGCTGGGTGAAGGCGATCGCGACAATGCACTCCCTGGGATCAATCTGGCAGTAGGTGGTCGCCGCGCCATACCAGCCGAACTGCCCGACCGAGGACGGCACGGAGAGCTGGCCGAGATCGGTGACCACCTCCACGCCGAACCCAAAACCCTTCTGCCGCGACGCCGCCTGGTTGTTGGGAAGGACGACCATGTGATTGGCCGACATCAGCTCCACCGTCTTGCGACCGAGAATGCGGCAGCCGTCGAGGGTGCCCCCATTGCAAAGCATCTGCGCCAGGAGAGCGAAGTCGTCCACCGTGGAGAAAAGGCCCGAGCCGCCCGCTTCAATTCCCCTGCCCGACTCCGGCCATGTCTCAAGGATCGGCTTCTCCTCGGCCAGCCTACCGTCCGGTCCGCACTTGTAGGTCTTTGCCAGCCGATGCATTTTGGCCGCCGGAACGTCGAAGCCGGTGTCCTTCATGCCCAGCGGTCGGAAGATCCGCTGCTCGAGGAAGGCCCCGAAGCGCTGGCCCGAGACCCTTTCGACGAGCGCGCCGAGCACGTCCTGGTTGACGCCATAGGTATAGGCATCGCCGGGCTGGTGTTTCAGCGGCAGCCTGCCCAGTTTGGCGATGAAGTTGGTCAGGCCCGGGCCGCTCCAAAGGTCGGCGTTGTGCCAGAGCCTGGCCATCTCGTCCTTGCCGCTGGAATCATAAACCAGCCCGCTGGTGTGCGTGAGCAGGTGGATGATGGTGATGGGGCGCTTCAGCGGCTCCAGCTTCGGCTGATTGTTCGTGCCCCCCGTCCAGACCTGCATCTCCTTGAGCTCGGGCAGGTAGTTCCCCACCGGCTCATCCAGGTTGAACCGCCCATCCTCGAGCAGCATCAGCGTGGCAACGCAGGTGACGATCTTGGACATCGAGTAAACGCGGCAGATGGTGTCCCGCTCCATCGGCAGACGATTCTCCAGGTCGCGGTAGCCGCAGACCTGGAAGTCCGCGATGCGCCCGTTCCGTGCCAGCAGGGTAATCACGCCGGCGGCGTTTCCCTCGTCCACGAACCGCTTTGTCGTCGCGTGCAGGACGGCTAGCCGCGCCGAGTCAAAGCCGGCGACCTTCGGGGAGGTCGCGGGGAGCTGCGCCTGGATTGACAGCGCCAGGAACAGCGGGAGGCAGGGAATAGCCCGTTTCATATCGTTCAACAGTTAAAGGCGAGGGATCGGGATGTCATGCCTGTTGCAATATCCACTGCGCTGCCGAGGCCAGATTGTCCACCACGACGGCGGCGGCCAGTTTGTCGGGCGACTTGCGCTCCAGCTCGGCCCCGTAGCCGGTGCGGACGAGGAGGCATTTCCCGATCCCGGCATTCCAGCCGCATTCCAGGTCAATGAGCTTGTCACCGATCATGTAGCTTTGAGCCAGGTCCACGCCGAACTCGTCGCGCGCATCCAGCAGGAACTGCGGCGAGGGCTTCCGTCCGCGGCTGGGGACGTCGGGGGCCTCGGGCGCGATGTAGATCTTCTCGAAACGCGCCTGGCTGCCCAGTTCCCTGAGCAAGTGCCGGTTCACCTTATCAACCTCGGACATGGTGAAGTAGCCGCGGCCCACGCCGGACTGGTTGGACACGATGAAGAGCCTGAACCCGGCACGACACAGCCGGCTCAGCGCTGCCGCCGTCTCTGGAAAGATCTCCACATCCTCCACCCGGCAGAGGTAGTTCTTCTCCTCGATCAGGGTGCCGTCGCGGTCCAGGAATACAGCTCGGTTCGTCTTCAAATCGGCTGGCATTGTTAGCGCAAAAGCCGGCCGATGGAAATGACAAAAGGCGATGAGAAATAAGACTCAGCTCTCCGTGAGTCCGGAAAGAATATCCCGCAACTCCTTCACGTCGAAAGGTTTGGCCAGGGCGGCCTTGTAGCCCAGGGACTGGTGCGCAATGAAGGTGGGGTCGCTGGAGTAGCCGGTCATGAGCACGGCCTTCACGCTGGAGTCAATCTTCAGAAGTTCCAGCATCGCCTCATGGCCTCCCATTCCGTTGCGCACGGTCATGTCCAGGAACACACAATCAAAGGGATGGCCCTCATGCTTTGCCTTGGCGTAGGCGTCAACGGCCTGCTGGCCATCCTTCGCCACCCCCACCTCGTGGCCTAGCCGGCGCAGCGTCATCGCCATGACGTTTCTAATCCCCTCCTCGTCGTCCATGATCAGGATTGTCCCCTTTTTCAGAGTGATCCTGGGCGGGTTCGGCTCCTGCTCCACCCGCGGGTTCCGGAAGGCGGGCAGGTAAACGTGGAAGGTGGTCCCGGTGCCCTTCTTTGACTCGACAGTGATGGCACCCCCGTGCTTGTGGATGATCGTATGGGCGATCGTCAGCCCGAGCCCCATGCCTTTGCGGTCTCCTCGCTGCTTGGTTGAGAAGTAGGGATCGAAAATCTTCGGCAGCACCTGCGGTGCAATGCCGCAGCCGTGATCGGTGACGCTGATCCGCACGTAGTCTCCCGGCGACAGCGCCAGATCCGAGTTGGCGTCCAGCGTCAGGTTTTCCGCCCGGACGATGACAACGCTCGGCCCCCGCATCGCCTCAACGGCATTCTGCACGATGTTCTGGAGAACCTGCGCCACCTGCCGGTCGTCGGCATCCACAGGCCATAGGTCACCCGGCAGGGAGAGATCCCTGCGGGTGTGGGAACCGTCGGTGATGGGCCGGATTGCCTCCTCGATCACGGCGGGGAGGAGGACCGCCTTGCGCATCGGCGCTCCCCCTTCGGCGAAGGTGATGAGCCGCTGTGTCAGGCCACTGGCCACCATGGAACCCTGCTTCGCAGCGGTCAGGTAGCCTGCCAGTTCTCCCGCTCCGGGAGTCAGCCTCTCGGCCATGTCCAGGTTCATGCGGATCACGGTCAGGAGGTTGTTGAAATCATGAGCGATTCCCCCCGCCAGGATGCCCGCGGATTCGAGCTTGCTCGAGATGAGACGGCCGGCCTCGGTTCGTTTGCGTTCGGTAATGTCCGTCATCACCGCGAGGCACTCCGCCCCCGGCACGGCCGCTTCCGCCTCGATCCGCACCTCCGCCGGAGGTTTCCCCTGCCGGATCATCGTGACCTCGCAGGATTGGATGGCGTTGGTCGCGAACACCCGTTTGATGAACCCATCGAACACCGGCCTATCCTCGGCGGCAACGTGAAGGGCGAGGCGTTTCCGGATCAGCAGGGAACGTTCGTTCCCCAGCAGGCTCGAGCAGGCCAGGTTCGCCTGGCAAATGGTCCCATCGCGATCGAAGGTCAGGTAGCTCACCGGTGCGAAATCATACAGCTCGGCGTATTTCTCCGCCAGGACCTCGGCATTTGCCCGGGCGGCCCTGAGCTCATCGTTCTGCATCTCCAACTCGACCTGGTAAACCTGCAGCTCGTGAAGCAGTTTGTGAGCGTCTGCGTCGAATCCGGTCGAATTCGCCTTGATCTGCAACGCCTTGATCCGCTGCTCCGCCTGCCGCCGCAGCTCGACCGCCACGGAGGAAGTCTTATAATTCGATTGCATAGCTTGTTCAGGTCACCCGTCACCTGTCACCCGTCACCCGTCACCTGTCACCCGTCACCCGCCACCTGTCACCCGTCACCCTTCACCTTCCCGGGCTGACCAGCCAGTCGCTTCTCCAGCCCGGCCTGCTTTTCGCGCAGCTCCGCTTCGAGCTTCTTGGCGACGGTAACGTCGGTGAATGTGATGACGGCGCCATCAATGCGGTTGTCGAGGGTGCGGTAGGGCATGATGCGCAGCGCGAACCAGCGCCCGTCGCGTGCGTCCACGAGCTTCTGCATCGGGACCAGGGTCCGGAGCACCTCCTGCGCGTCGCGGGCCAGGTCGGGGTAGTGAAGGCCGGACTCCAGGTCGGTGATCGGGCGGCCGACATCGCTGGGGATGAGCTTGATGATCTTGGTGGCCTCGGTGGTGAAACGGCGCACGTGCATCGCGTTGTCGAGGAAGACGGTGGCGATCTCGGTGCTGTTGAGAAGATTGCGCATGTCGTTGTTGGCCATCGAGAGCTCGTCCACGCGCGCCTGCAGCTCGGCGTTGACGGTCTGGAGCTCCTCGTTGAGCGACTGCATTTCCTCCTTGGATGTGGTGAGCTCCTCGTTGGTGGACTGCAGCTCCTCGTTGGCGGACTGGAGCTCCTCGTTGGTGGACTTGAGTTCCTCCTGCGAGGTCTGCATCTCCTCGCGGGTGGTCTGCACCTCCTCGCGGACGTGCTGCAGCTCGCGCTCCATCTCCACCAACCTCGGGCTCGGGGTCGCCGCCTTGCGGGTCCCGCCCGGCGATTTAGGTTCCACCACCCGTGCGACCACCTCGGTGAAAAGGATCAGCACCAGCCCCCGCAGCGGCTCGGGCTCCTCCAGCACCTGGACGGTCAGGTCCACCCACTGCTGCCCGCCGTTGGTGCCGACCTTGAGCCCCTGGAGGACGACCGGGGAGTCCTCCCGCCCCCGCTGGCGGAGCGCCTTCTGGAAGGCGCTGGCCAGGTCGTAGCGCAGCCCTTCGCGGGCCATGGCGAAGATGTTCCAGTTGGCCTTGCCCGCGGCCGGCTCCAGGAATTTGCCGGTCTTGCCGCTGACGTAAAGGATGTCGCCCTTGTCATTGACCAGCACGGACGGCGGGGAGAACCGCTGCAGAACCAGCTGGTCGGCCATCGACTGGAGGCTGGCCAGCGGCTTAGGCATCGCGAGCGGCTCTACCCGGGTTATCGCGGGCGAGGTAAAGGAGGATGGGAACTCGATCGGCTCGGCCGGCATGGCCGTGGCGCTGCGCTGGAACAGCTTCGCCCGGGCATTCACGGGGAAGAACAGGTTGCTGAAGCCGCCGATGGTTTCCGCGCTGCCCAGGAACAGGATGCCGCCCGAGTTCAGGCTGTAGTGAAAGAGCGGGATGAGCTTCTTCTGCACCTCCGGGACCAGGTAGATCAGCAGGTTGCGGCAGCTCAGGATGTCCAGCTTGGTAAAGGGCGGATCCATGATGAGATTCTGGGGTGCGAAGATCACCATCTCCCGGATCTCCTTGCGCACGCGGTAGCCATGATCCTCCTTGATGAAGAACCGGGCCAGCCGCTCCGGCAACACGTCGGCGGAGATGTTGAGCGGGAAGAGGCCCTGGCGCGCTTTGTCAATGGAGTCCCGGTCCAGGTCGGTGGCGAAGATCTGCAAAGCCAGGTTGCCCTTGGGCTTCACATCATCCAGGGCCTCCTTGAACGCCATGGCCAGGGAGTAGGCTTCCTCCCCGCTCGAGCACCCGGGCACCCACGCCCGCAGCGCGTGGCCCGCGGCCCGGCTGGCCAGGAGCGACGGAATCGCATGCTCGCGCAATTGATCCCAGGCGGCGGGATCGCGGAAGAAGCTCGTCACCCCGATGAGCAGCTCCTTGAAAAGCAAATCCAGCTCCTGCGGATTGGTCTGCAGGTAGCGGACATAGGCGGCCATCTTGCTGATCTGGTGGATGCCCATGCGGCGCTCGATCCGGCGGTAAAGCGTGTTCCGCTTGTAAAGGGAGAAGTCGTGCCCGGTCTGGGCCCGCAGCAGGATGATCGCCTTCTCCAGCACGCTCTGCGTCTTGTCCCCCAGAAACGGCCCCTCGGGCTTGTCCAAGAGCGGCACATGCTGCAAGAAAGCCAGGATCTTCCCCGGCAGATC
>JAPLUA010000570.1 GCA_026397855.1 Verrucomicrobiota bacterium
GACACATTGGGAATCCAATTGAGCCACTTGGGCAGATACCAGTTAGCCTTGCCCAGCATGGTCATGGTGGCCGGGACCAGCACGCAGCGGACCAGGGTGGCGTCTACCAGGACGGCGACGGCCAATCCGAAGCCCATCTGCTGGAACATCGCCATGTCGCCCAGGGCGAAGCCGCCGAAGCCGCCAATCCCAACGGCTCGCTGGACAGCATCGCCGGCATCTGCAACGAGGCGCGCAACGTGGCCGGCCTCATGCCGCATCCGGAACGCGCCAGCGAACTGATATTGGGCTGCGCGGACGGGCGGCTGGTCTTTGAGAGCATGATTCATACGTTGACCAACAAGCCGGAGGCGAAAGCGGCTTGATTTCGGCAGCTCTCCCCGTTGCTGATTCCCCAGACCTGACGCCCTGAATCCAGATGACAGACCCGGCAATAACCCCTGAGCTAGTCCAGAAGCACAACCTCACGCCCGAGGAATATGAGAAGCTCAAGGCCACCCTTGGGCGCGAGCCGTCCTACACCGAGTTAGGCATCTTCTCGGTGATGTGGAGCGAGCATTGTTCCTACAAGAACACCCGTCCGCTGCTCAAGACTTTCCCGACCCGCTCACCGAGAATCCTCGTGGGCGCGGGCGAGGAGAACGCGGGCATCATTGACATCGGGGACGGGCTCGCCATCGCGTTCAAGATCGAGTCGCATAACCACCCGAGCGCCGTGGAGCCGTTTCAGGGCGCGGCAACGGGGGTCGGCGGCATCATCCGGGATATCTTTACCATGGGCGCGCGGCCCATCTGTGCGGTCAACTCGCTGCGGTTTGGGCCGATTGACAGCTCACGGACCACGGACCACGGTCCGCAGTCTGAAACGGTGCCGGGCGCTCTTGCGCAGGGTGCCGAGGAGGAGAAAGCATGTGCCAATAACCGGCGGTTGTTTGGCGGGGTGGTGGCGGGGATTGCGCATTACGGCAATTGCTTCGGCATTCCCACGGTGGCGGGCGAGGTGTATTTCGACAAGTCTTACGAGGGCAACCCGCTCGTCAATGCCTTTTGCCTCGGCGTGCTGCGCCACGAGCAGATCGCGCGCGGCCGGGCGAGCGGTGTGGGGAACCCGGTTTTCTACGTCGGTCCGGCGACGGGCCGCGACGGGCTGGCAGGCGCGGCCTTTGCCTCGCAGGATCTGACCGAGGAGTCCGCCGAGCAGCAGCGCGGCGCGGTCCAGGTCGGGGATCCGTTCATGGAGAAACTCGTGTGCGAGGCCTGCCTGGAATTGCTGGCCACCGGTGCCGTCGCCGGCATCCAGGACATGGGTGCCGCGGGCCTGACCTGCTCGACCTGTGAAACGGCCGCGCGCGCCGGGACGGGCATCGAGATCGAACTCGACAAGGTGCCGCAGCGCGCTCCGGGCATGAGCAGCTACGAGATCATGCTCAGCGAGTCGCAGGAGCGGATGCTCATCATCGTGCACAAGGGCCGCGAGGAGGAGGTGAAGCGCATCTTCGACAAGTGGGACCTGCCCTGGTCGGAAATCGGCATGGTCACCGATACCGGCCGCATGGTTGTCCGGCACCACGGCGGCATCGTCGCCGATATTCCCGCCAGCAAGATAGCCGACGAGTCGCCGGTCTATGAGCGCGAGGCGCGCGAGCCGGAATACTTGAAGACGGTCCGCGCCTTCACGCTTCGTGAGGTGCCGGACACGAAGGATGCGCTGGCGGATCTGAAGGCGTTGCTGGCCTGGCCGACGATTGCCTCGAAGAACTGGGTTTACCGCCAATACGATCACATGGTGCGGAACGGCACCGTGGTCTGCCCGGGCTCCGATGCGGCCGTCCTGCGGATCAAGGATGACGCTTTGCCCGTGTCTTCCAACCCGGAACACGCAACCCGAGGCACCCCGGAGAAGCTGATCGCCATGTCGGTGGATGGCAACGGCGCCTATGTCTTCCTCGATCCCTACGAGGGCGGCAAGATTGTGGTCGCCGAGGCCGCGCGCAACCTCGCCTGCTCCGGTGCGGTGCCGCTCGGGGCGACTGACAACCTGAACTACGCCAACCCGCACAACCCCGAGCTTTTCTGGCAGCTCAAGGAGAGCGTGCGCGGCCTCGCCGACGCCTGCCGCGCTTTCAACGCGCCCGTCACGGGCGGCAACTGCTCCCTCTACAACCAGCACCCCGACGGCCCGATTGATCCGACCCCCACGGTGGCCATGGTCGGCCTGATCGAGAAGCCCGAGCACATCACGACCCAGTGGTTCAAGGACGAGGGCGATGCCATCATCCTGCTCGGGGAGATTGTGGATGCGAGCGACCGGTTGCTGGGCCTAGGAGGCTCCGCTTACCTCCAGCTCATTCACGGCCTGAAGACCGGCACGCCGCCACGGTGCGACCTGGTGAAGGAGCAGGAACTCCACCTCGCGCTGCGGGCGCTGATTCACTCCGGGGCGGTCAAGAGCGCGCATGATTGCAGCGAAGGCGGCCTGGCGGTGACGTTCGCCGAATGCTGCTTCAGCCAGCACGTCGCCCGCGGCACCCCGCGATTGATCGGCGCCCGGGTTGATTTGGTGCCGGGGAATGAGGCGTCGCCGCCGGTGCGGTTGGACGCCCTGCTGTTCGGCGAGACCCAGGGGCGCATCGTGATTACCGTCGCCGCCCTCAATGCGGCCAAAGTCCTGGCGCAGGCAAAGATCCTTGGCGTGGCGGCCACGCGCCTGGGCACCGTTGGCGGGGCCACGCTCGACATCAAAACCGCAGGGAGCACCTTGAGCTGCGACCTGTGCGAACTCCATGACCTCTGGTGGAATTCGATCGCGCGAGCGATGCAGTAACCCAGGGCACCCTTCCCGATGCAAGAATATCCCAGGCATTATTGCGGCGTCTTCGGCGTTTACGGACATCCGAATGCGGCGGAGCTGACCTACTACGGGCTCTACGCCTTGCAGCACCGGGGGCAGGAGAGCGCCGGCATTGTCACGTCGGACGGAAAGCAGTTTCATGCCCACAAAGGCATGGGGCTGGTGTCGCAGATCTTCAAGGGTGACATCCTGCACGACATGGTCGGCCCGATGGCGGTCGGCCACACGCGCTATTCGACCACCGGGTCGTCGCATCTGCGCAACGCCCAGCCGCTGACCGTGGACTGCGCCTGCGGGCAGATCGCCATCGCCCACAACGGGAACCTGACCAACGCCGCCCGGCTCCGCGAGGAGCTTGAGGCCCGCGGCTCCATTTTCCAGACGAGCGTGGACAGCGAGATCATCCTGCACCTGATGGCCCAGCCGGTCCTGAATGGCGAGGCCAACAACCTGGTCCAGACCCTCCGCCGTATCGAGGGGGCCTACTCCCTGGTCATCATGACGGAGAAGGAGCTGATCGGCGTTCGCGATCCCCATGGGTTCCGGCCGCTGTGCCTGGGCAAGATTGACGATGCCTGGGTGCTGGCCAGCGAGACCTGTGCGCTTGACCTGATCCACGCCAAGTTCGTGCGCGACATCGAGCCGGGCGAAATCGTGGTCATCAACGCGGACGGGGTCACCAGCATGCAGGCCTTTCCGGAGCAGACGCGGCGCGCGTTTTGCATCTTTGAATACGTCTATTTCGCTCGGCCAGACAGCACCATCGCCAACCGCAACGTCTATCGGGTGCGCGTTGAAATGGGCCGCCAGCTCGCGCGCGAGTTCCCGATCGCCGCCGACGTCGTCGTGCCCGTGCCCGACAGCGGTAACTGCGCGGCGCTGGGCTACTCGCTCGAATCGCGCATTCCCTTCGAGATGGCCTTCGTGCGCAACCACTATGTCGGGCGCAGCTTCCTCCAGCCCTCGCAGCTTATCCGCGACTTCGACGTGCGCGTGAAGCTCAACCTGATCGAGGAGTTGGTTAAGGATAAGCGGGTGGTCGTGGTGGACGATTCAATCGTACGCGGCACCACCTGCAAGACGCGGGTGAACAACCTCAAGGAGGCCGGCGCCAAAGAGGTGCATGTGCTCGTGAGCTGCCCGCCGCACATGAACCCGTGCGTCTATGGCATTGATTTCCCGGACCGCAGCAAGCTCATGGCGGCCAACCATTCGCTGGAGGAGATCCGCAAGTACCTCAGCGCCGATTCCCTCTGCTACCTTTCCCAGGCCGGCATGATCAAGGCGACCGGCCTGCCGGCCAGCACGTTCTGCATGGCCTGCTACGACGGCAACTACCCGGTGGCCTTCGATCCGGGGGTGGACAAGCACATCATCGAGCGGCGCAACGGCCGGCGCGGCGGCCTGAGCGAAGCCGTCGCCCGCGAGAAGGCGCAGATCAAGCTGCTGTAGCCGCTCTCCGCCCAGGGGGGGCTCGGCATTATCCTTGCAAACGCGGAGCGCGGCTCCTATATTTCAAGCATAATGAGTGCCTTCATTCAGCGTTCACGCGTGCTGGACGAACTGCAACGGGCCCTGAAGCGCTCGCCTGTCGTGGCGCTGCTAGGGCCGCGCCAGTGCGGCAAGACCACTCTGGCCCATCAATTGGCGGATTCGGACCGTCACTTCTTCGACCTGGATAGCTCACTGGACCGCCAAGCTCTTTCGGCGGCGCCGGAGCGCACGCTCACGCCTCTTCGCGGGCTGGTCGTCCTGGATGAAGTTCAGACCATGCCTCAGCTCTTGCCCGTGTTGCGGGTGCTCTCCGACCGGCCCGGAACACCCGCCCGCTTCCTCCTTCTGGGCAGCGCCTCGCCGGACTTGATTCGTGGCGCGGCCGAGTCATTGGCTGGCCGCGTGGCCTTTGTTCGGCTTTCGGGCTTTGATGTGAGTGAAACTGGGGAGGAAAGTGCGGCCAGGCTCTGGGAGCGCGGCGGCTTTCCCCGCTCTTACCTGGCTGAGAATGACGCCGGGAGTTTCTCGTGGCGGCAGGATTTCATCGAGACTTTCCTCAGCCGCGACGCGGCGCGATTTGGCATCACTCTGCCCCCCGAGGGGTTGCGGCGGTTCTGGACGATGCTCGCGCACCTGCACGGAGGCTCGCTCAACACCTCGGAATTGGGCCGCGCGGTATCGCTCGACCAGAAGACCGCTAGTCGCTACGTGGACATCCTCGCCGGTGCGTTCCTGGTGCGGCGTCTCCCCCCGTGGTTTGAGAACACCGGTAAGCGATTGATGAAAGCCCCCAAAATCTACGTTCGTGACAGCGGCCTGCTGCACGCGCTGCTCGGGCTGCGCACGCCGGCGGAGATCCGCTCCCACCCGCGGCTCGGCGCTTCCTGGGAGGGTTTTGCTCTGGAGCACGCCGTCGGCCTGTTAAGCGCGGAGCGCGACGCCTATTTTTGGGGCACCCACGGGGGCGCGGAATTGGACCTCCTAATCACTCGCGGCGGCGCCAAGTACGGGTTCGAGTTCAAATTCACCGATGCTCCCGCCACCACCAAGTCCATGCGCGTCGCCATGACAGATCTGCTCCTGAAACGGTTATTCGTGGTTTATCCCGGCACCCGCCGCTTTGAATTGGATGACGATCTCATCGCCTTGCCGCTGACCGGCCTGCTCGAAGAATCCGCCCGCTTGTGAACCAACCCTCCTGCTCCAGTGGGTGAGCGCCGACGGTCGGCGCTGCAACGGCCGGCAATCCGAAATGTCCGTTCTTCCGGTTGCGCAGCCGAACCGCGCGGGCGTACCAGCCGTAGCGGCCGGCAATCAGGTCCACGCGCCAGCGGCCACCTTGCATCCGGCGGAGTTCCCTCTCCATACGGGCCTTCCACAGCTTGCGGTCCTTTTCAGCGGCAGGAGGAATGATCTTCATGTCATGGATTGGAGGTGGCGAAGGGGCCCCCCAGGCGGACAGCCGCCTGGAGAGCCCGATTTCACCTCCCTGGGAGGGTTATGCCGCGGTGGGCACTCGCGCCGAGAATACCAGCGGGATGCCTTCGTAGCCGTTGATGTTGGCATTCACGCTCACGAACACCCGTTTGCCAACCTCCGGCGCACCGAAGCGGCCGGCGTAGGGTGTCGTGATGTCGATGTAGTTATTCACCGGGGCGTCCAGGCTTCCCAGGACCCGGTAGCCGACACCGCGCCGGCACCCGCTTTGCTGAGGAGGACAGGCCCGCAGCATCGTGCCGTCCGGCGGGGTGCCGGTGGTGTGCAGCCGGATGGTGATGGCTCCGGCCACATTGGTGATTTGGCCGGCGGCGTGGTGACGGGGTCGCCGCCAATCGCCAGGAGGGCGCAGTTGACCTTGGTGAACAGTTGCAGGCCGGTGAGCGGCCCGCTCTGGCCGAGGGTGGGTTTGCTCTGCATCTGCGCGGCGGCGGCAATCCACGCCTCCTGCTGGGCGTCGGTCAGTTGGTCGTATGCGGCCGCCTGGGTGGCCAGGCTCTGCCGGATGACCTGCTGAGCTGCGGTGCGGGGGTTGCGTGGAGTCGCCAGGGTTCTCCGGATCAAGCCATTGCGGCCCGGCCAGGTGACTGTGAGCCCCAGCTTTCCGACCTGGGGTATGTCTTTGATTTTCATCTGTTTGTTTCTTTCTGTTGTTGTTGAGGATGGAACGGCACGCGTGGCCCGTCTCGGAAGACCGGGGCGGGCCGGTTAAGTGGCGCGCGCCTGGATGGATTCCATCATCAGTTCACCCTTTATAGGTCCACAAAACGTGTTACCATGGTAACAAGGCGTCATTTTTCTGCGGAATTTTTTCTGCTGCTGTTGGCTTCGAGACCTCGCGTTTTGACGGCAAGGGGGGGCTGCGAGTGGTGCCGATGGCACGGACTTCGTGAATGTGCTCCATTTCGCCGCGAGCTCCACCAGCGGTCCGCCTCAGGGCTGCCGCAAGCCTACATGTACGCCTTGCCTCGAGTTTGATGCTGGGCTGTTCACGGCGTTCTCGGTTGAGCTTCTTCTTAAATCGGCTAGCTTATGAGTATGAAGAACTGGATTGTGGCTGATCTGGAGCACTTGGGCGGAAGCCCGCGTGTGCGGGAGACGCGGATTTCCGTGGCGCTGATTCTGGAATCCCTCGCAGCCGGCATGTCGGTTGCCGAGATTGTTGATGCGTATCCGAGCTTGACTGCGGAGTCGGTGCGTGGGGTCTTGCACGAACTCGCGCATCGAAAGGAACTGCAGCCCACGTGAGAATCCTGCTCGACGAGAACCTTCCGCGCAAATTGGTTGCCGCGCTGCGCGGCGAGGGCCACGAGGTCGAATCCGTGCATACCCTGCGGATGCAGGGTTCAGGCGGGTGATTTTGCGCGCTTTCACGATGGTGACGATTGGCCGTAAGGCCAAATTGCGCAGGGCAAACTGGACCGGGTAGCCGGATTTTGATATACAAGTGTTGCCTTTCAGAAAGGCCGTATCATGAAACCTTGCTTTCAGCAGCTCACCCTCGGCCTCCTCATGCTTGGTAATGTCAACGCCTCGGCGGCACTACTCTACGTGAATTTGAACAGCGCTGCTTCCCTGCTGCGGATGTTATAGGCCACCGGGGCGGTTGCGGGGGTGACCGTGGCCTAGTCGAGTGTCACGAACCGAACTTATTCGCTGGAGCGGGCGACCAATCTGGGAACGTCCCCGGCCTTCTCCCTGTTGGGCAGCAACATCGCCGGCCTGGCCGCCACTACCACGTTCACCGACACCAACGCCGTCAGTGCCCCGACACGCTTCTACCGGGTCGGCGTGCAATAGGGATTCACTCAGCCCAGGCATCACCGGAAAGGCCGCCAACCCCGAGAGCGCGGAAACGGGCCTCCCACGGTGGCGGTTTTGTGCAATCAATCGCGCATGGCGAAGGCGAAGAAGAATGCGGCGGAGGTATCGCCAGGGCGGGTGCGCTTCGGCCAGGAATAGGACATTCTGTTGGACCTGCACCTTTCGCGCTACGAAGGCTGAAGGGCGCGGGTGCGGAGGGACGACCAGGTTTTACTGCCCCCTGAGGACGCTAAACTCTTGAAACAAGCGCACGGGTAATGGCACGGCCAGTTTCCACTCGATGGACATCGGCTTCTC
>JAPLUA010000370.1 GCA_026397855.1 Verrucomicrobiota bacterium
GGGCATCCCGGGCTACGGCTATGCCGTGGAACGCTCCAGCGATCTCGCCAGCTGGGACACGGTCTGGACCACCAACGCCCCCGCCGGCGGAGTCTGGATGTTCACCGACGGCCCGGACCCAGCCCCACCCAACCCGTCGTATTACCGGCTCCGCCAAAACAACTAAGCCGCAACCACCTGCTTGGACCATAATTGTGAAAACACTGCCAACTTTCCTCGCGGCGCTCCTGCTGGCCGGTACGACAGCACAAGGCGCGATCTACTCATTCAGCTACAACTCTGGATTTCAGGACGGCGGAGCCATTCCCGATGCCAACACCACCGGCTGGACCGATACCAGGACCATAAGCGGGGTGGGTTCCGTGCTGAATAGCATAACCGTCCTCATTAACGTGTCCGGTGGGGCCAACGGGGATCTATACGCCTTTCTGAGCTACAACGGAACCTTGGTTCCACTCTTGAACCGGGTCGGCACCGGCTCGGCTGACCCGATCCAGAACCTATACGGTTTTTCGACCGCTGGTTTCGACAACGTCAGGCTAAATGATGCCGGAAGCTCGAACATCCATGATGTCGAAGTTCCAGCCTCATCGCCGGCGTATTATCACCCGGACGGCGGCAGCCTGAACGCAGCCTTCGGCACCGGCGATCTGAATGGTGCCTGGACCCTTTTCTTCGCCGACGCTCAACTTCGACGGTGGCGGACCGCGTTCGCCCATTGGGTAGATGCCGTTTAAGCCCTTGATTCCTGCGAGAACACGCTATTTCAACAGGCGCGTTTCGACCTGCGGACCAAGTCAGATATGCCCTCGGCCGTCAAAGTGGTTAGTAAGGGCTGGGATTTAACTTGCAGGGCTTTTGGCAAGGCAATTGGACACAGCTCGGATTCTGGCTTACGGCTAATGTTTGCAGGGTTATAAAAATGGTCGGGGCGGTGAGATTCGAACTCACGACCTCTTGTACCCGAAACAAGCGCGCTAGCCAGGCTACGCTACGCCCCGAACCGAAATAGCGAAAAGTGGAAAACCGCAAAAGCTGTAGCCTTGATCTGGCCGGGCAGGCCACGCATTGACATAGCTCGACAAAGCCGGAACCGGGTTGGCTGCGGATTCGAAAAGCCTCCGATGGGCTGTGTTTACAGGGCGGCGACAGCCTCGTCCACGGTCTCGCTGAGAACGGAAAGCCCCTCCTGTAAGGCCTCCTCGCCAATCGTCAGCGGCGGGGCGATCTTGACCGTCTGGCCCCAGGCGCCCACGGGGGAGAAGAACAGGAGGCCCTTGTGGAAGCAGCGTTCAACGATGCTATGGGCAAGATCGTGGTTGGGTTCCTTCTTACCCGGTTTGGTCATTTGCAGACCGCCCACCAATCCGCGGCAACTATAATGGCCGATTACCTGGGCATGCCGTGCTTGTATCTGTTTCAAGCCGGCGTCGAGGATCTGGCCCATGCGTGCGGCATTCGCGGTCAGGTTTTCCGACAGAATTTTCCTGATGCTGGCCATGGCCGCGGCGCAGCAGATCGGGTTGCCGGTGTGCGTGCTGGTCATCGAGCCGGGCGGGAACTGGTCCATGACCTCCGTGCGGCCGATGACCGCGGAGATCGGCAACGAGCTGCTGATGCCTTTGCCGCAGCAAATCACGTCGGGGACGACTTCGTAATGCTCGAAAGCCCAGAACTTGCCGCTGCGTCCGAAGCCGGCCTGCACTTCGTCGAAGATCAGTATCACATCGTTGGCTTTGCACCATTGGGCAAGCTGGCGGATGTAGTCGGCCGGCGCAAAGTCGGGTCCGACCCCTTGAAAGGTCTCAAAGATTACCCCGGCCACTTGCGAGGGCTTCAGTCCTTTGCGGTCCAGCGTGGCAAGGAAGCCGCCGAAGCTTGTGTCCTCAGTCCAGTAGCCATCGGGAAAGGCGACCTGCACGATGGCGGGGTCTTCGTTGACGATCCAACCCTTCTGGCCCGGGATTCCGCCAGCCTGTTGGGCGCCCAGTGTGCGTCCGTGGAACCCGCGCTCGGCGCCCACGATGCCGATCTTGGTATTGCCGCCATTGCGGATGCCGTGCGCGCGCGCCAGCTTGATGGCGCACTCGGTGGCCTCGGAACCGGTGCTGAGCAGGAAGGCTTTGTCCAATCCGCTGGGGGCGAGCTGGATGAGCTGTTCGACGAGTGCGGCGCGCTCCTCGCTGGGGAAAACGTAGTTGTGCAGCAGGCCGCTGTTGACCTGTTCGATGATGGCCTTCCGCACCTCAGGCGCCCCGTGGCCAGCATTGGTCACCAGGACGCCGCTGCTCCAGTCCAACCAGCGGTTTCCGTATTTGTCATACACAAAGATGTCCTCGGCACGGTCCCACACCAGCGGGGGCTGGCCGCGCATGGACTGCGGTTCGAACAGGCGCAGCTTTTCAAGGGTGGGGAGGGAGTCCGGATGCGGCAGGGAAGTGACGATCCGGCGATACTTGGTTTCGACCCGCGGTACTTGGCGCGGCGTGATGCTGAATTCTTTGCCCATATAGATGGGGCAGTTAACCAAACTTTGGCGCAACTGCAATTGAAATAGGCAGCCAAATACCCTTGCCAGCGACTTTCGCCCCTCCATCTTCAAGAGGCTCAACGGGGCTGGCCCGTTCTAAACTTCTGGCAGTGGCGCGTGCAGGCCATCTCAGGAAAGCTGGGCAATAGCCGGCGACCGAGCGGGGCGCTTATTCCCAAATCTGGTTATAGAAGTCCACAATATCCCCCCTGGTAGCCGATTCCTTGAACTCGATCGCTGAGCGCGGATGCTGGTTGAGAAAACCGGTGAGCATGTAGGGCAGGTCAAATCCCCACAGCAGCTTGGCGCGCAGTGGTTCGACCGTGTCCTGGACGCAGCGCAGCACGGGCAGCAGGTTGTACTTCGGGTTATGGAGAAACCCGATGAGCAGTTCCATGGGGCAATTGCCCGCGCCCCGGCCCAGGCCTGCCATCGTGGCATCGAGCATATTTGCGCCGAGAACAATCGCATCAATGGTGTTGGCAAAGGCCAGCTGGAGATTGTTGTGGGCGTGCATGCCGACGTCCTTCCCGGCTGCTTTGCAGTAATGCAGGTATTTGCGGACCAGGTGCTGAACCTGCTCGCTGTAGAGCACGCCAAAGCTGTCCACCACGTAGATGGCCTTGACCTCCGACCGGGCCAGCAATTCCAGGCCCTCGTTCAATTCATACTCCGGCACGGTGGAAACGGCCATCAGGTTGATGGTGGTCTCGTAGCCTTTGTCATGGGCATCCTTGACCATTTCGAGCGCGCTGGGGATCTGGCTGATATACGTGGCGATGCGCACCATATCGACGACGCTTTGATTCTTGGGAAGAATGTCCTCGTGATAATCGGTCCGCTCGGCGTCGGCCATGACTGCGAGCTTGAGCGGGGTAGGGTTGTCATCCACGATGCGCCGCATATCCTCCTCGCGGCAGTATTTCCAGTCCCCGTGTTCACCCGGCACGATGATCTTCTGCGAAGCCTTGTAGCCCAGTTCCATGTAATCAATCCCCGCATCTACGCATGCCCGGTAGACGGCTTTGACTACCTGGTCGTCGAACTTGTGGCTGTTCATGAGGCCGCCATCGCGAATGGTGCAGTCCAGGACTTTGATTTCCGGACGGTAGGATACCCATCTTCCGGCGGGGGTTTCTTTTGATTTGGAGGCTACGGCAGGGGTGTGTTTCGTGGTCATAAGGCGCGGGTTAACAGGGTTCGATTCGGTTTCGCATCATAAGCTTGCCCGTTGGGGCGGATTTCGGATGCGAATATAGACGAACACTTTCTCTTTTCAACCTGGAATTTTGATCGTGGAAATTTGAATGCAGCAATTGATTCTTCGTCCGATTCATTGGTATTGTCGAGCGCTGTCTCGAACTAGCAAACAAAACATAACGTATGAATTCGACACCTGGTCAGGTTCCTAGCACCTCTGAAACACGGCGCGCCTTTCTGAAGAAGGCCGCCGCCGCTGCAGCCGCGGTCGGTGCCACATCCTTTCTGAAAACCCCGGTTTACGGGCAAACCCAGGCACCGTCGGGCGGCAAGGTTATCGGAGCCAATGACCGCATCAACGTTGCCTACATCGGCACCGGGAAGCAGGGAATGCTGCATGTCACCCTGCAAAAGAAGTTTGCGTCGGACAACAACATCGCCCAGGTGGCGGTGTGCGACCTTTACCAGCGGCACCTGGACGCGTCGAGAGAGGCGACGGGCGTTGCCGAGACGGAGACCTTCCGGGACCATCGCAAGCTGCTTGAACGGAAGGACATTGATGCGGTGGTGGTCGCCCCGGTTGACAACTGGCATGGGCAGATCACGATTGACGCCCTGGAAGCCGGCAAGCACGTCTTTTGTGAGAAGCCGATGACGCGCTATTTGAGCGAGGCGTTCCAGGTTTATGATGCCGTCAAGAAGGCAGGCAAGACCTATGTCATCGGTTCGCAGGGCTGCATGGACCCCAAATGGCACAAAGCGGCAGAATGGATCAAAGCGGGCAAACTGGGGCCGCTGGTGTGGGGGCAGGGTTCCTATTGCCGGAACAACAAGAATAATAGCGAGTGGACCTTCCCGGTGGACCCTGCAGCTAACGAGCAGAACCTTGACTGGAGCCGCTGGCTGGGCAAAGCCCCGAAAATACCCTTCAACCCCGAACACTATTTTTGCTGGCACAAATACTATGCCTACAACTCAGGCATTATTGGCAACCTGCTGCCGCACCGATTTTATCCGCTGATGCTGGCCACGGGCGAGCCAGCATTCCCGCGCCGGGTTGTCGCTTCGGGGACGCGTATGGTCTCGACCGACCGCGAGATAACGGACACCACGCAACTGCTGGCCGAGTTCCCCAGCGGCCTGACGCTGGTCGCGGTGGGTACCACCGTCAATGAGCAGGGACTGCCCGAGGTGTTGCGCGGGCGCAAGGCCACCCTCCATTTTGCTTCCAGCCAGAACCGGGTTGAGCTGAAGCCAGAGTCCATTTTCACTGACGAGCTCGAGGCGGAGGAGTTTTCTGATCCACAGCCGACCGAGCGCATCCCGGCGCTCGAGAAGAACTTCTTTGACTGCATTCGCAGCGGCAAAATGCCGGTTGCCAATGTCGAGTTGGCAATTCGCGGGCAGACCGTTCTGTGCCTCGCGGAAATGTCGGAACGGCTCGGGCTGGCGCTCTTTTTCGACGAGAAGACGCGCACGATCAAGACGGGCGATGGGCGCGTGATTCCGGCGCTGACATACGACACGGTGGTGCCGCACTTTGGCTAGTCGCCGGAGTCCGGGGCAGAGCCCTGCCGCGGTCCAAGCTGAGGAACTGCTCGATAAAGGCGGTGGAGTAGGCGCCGCGCCGGAAATTGGGATCCTGCAGTATGGCCTGCTGGAAGGAGATCGTGGTCTTCACCCCCGTGATCATGTATTCGCCCAGGGCGCGGCTCATCTTGTCCATCGCTTCGCGCCGGTCGCGCCCGAAGGTGATGAGCTTGCCGATCATCGAATCATAAGCTGAGGGGATGGTGTAGCCGGCATAGGCATGGCTATCCACCCGGACGCCCCGACCGCCGGGCTGGTAGTACATTTCGATCCGGCCTGGACTTGGCCGGAAGTCATCAAAGGGGTCCTCGGCGTTAATCCGGCATTCGATGGCGTGGCCCTTGAGCTGGATATCGCTTTGAGAATGGCGCAAGGGCTCGCCCATCGCGAGCATGATCTGATAACGGACCAGGTCAATGCCGGTTACCTCCTCGGTGACGGGGTGTTCGACCTGAATGCGCTTGTTGACTTCGAGGAAGTAAAACCGGCCGGAGGTATCGACGATGAACTCGACCGTGCCGGCGTTGGTATAGTTGGCCGCCTCGGCGATCTTGATCGCGGCTTTGCCCATCTTCTCGCGCAGTTTCTTGTTTTTCGGGTTGTCGAACAGCGGAGAGGGGGATTCTTCGACGACCTTCTGGTTGCGGCGCTGGATCGAGCAATCGCGTTCGCCCAGGTGGATGATGTGCCCTTTATTGTCTCCCAGGATTTGAAACTCGATATGGTGGGGGTTCTCGATAAACTTCTCGACATAGACTCCCGAGTTTCCGAAAGCCTTTTCTGCCTCCCCGCGTGCCGTGTGGTAACCTTTGACCAAGGAAATATCGTTATGGGCCACCCGCATTCCGCGCCCCCCGCCCCCTGCGATTGCCTTGATCATGACCGGATAGCCAATGCGCTTGGCCACCGCCAGGGCGTCCTGCTCATTATCCACCACGCCATCCGAGCCGGGCGGGGTCGGCACGTCCGCTTTCTTCGCCAGGGCTCGGCTGACGGCTTTGTCCTCCAGAGCATTCATTGCCCGGGAATTCGGGCCGATGAACCGGATGTTGCAGCTTTCGCAGACGTCCGCAAAATGGGCGTTCTCAGCCAGAAATCCATAGCCCGGGTGGATGGCGTCCACGTCGGTTATCTCGGCGGCGCTGATGATCCGGTCAATTCTGAGGTAGCTTTCGCTGGCGGCTGCCTTGCCGATACAGATTGCCTCGTCCGCCAGTTGGACGTGCATCGAATTCGCATCGGCCTCTGAATAGATTGCCACCGTGCGAATGTTCAGTTCCTTGCATGCACGGATGATGCGGACCGCTATTTCGCCGCGGTTGGCGACCAGGATTTTTTCAAACATGCTGAAAGCCTTGAAGCACTAGGGGGTTACCCCGTAATACGTTGAGACGTTACGACGTCGGATCGGGTGAGTTCGGCCATGGTCTGAGCTCAGGCCGGGTCAGTTCGGGCGAATTTTGAACAAGGGCTGTCCGAACTCGACGGGTTTGGCGTTTTCGAGCACCACCTGTGTGATCACACCTTTGGCCTCCGCCTTGATCTCATTCATCACCTTCATCGCCTCGATGATGCAGACGACTGTGTCAGGGTTCACCTCAGTGCCGATCTCTACGTAGGGGGCCGCCTCCGGAGATGGCGCCCGGTAGAACGTGCCAATCATGGGGGACTTAATATCAACCTCTGAACTGACAGGCAGGAGCGGGGCGGCGACAGGAACGGGAAGAGGTGCTGGCGATGTCGCGTAAACCAAGGCAGCAGGGTCGTCCATGGCCACGCCGGAGACCCCTCCGTTATTTCCTCGCTTGAGCCTGATTTTGAAGTCCTGTTTCTCAAGTTCGAACTCCGTGACGGAGTTCTTCTTCATCAGATCAATTATGGCTTTGATGTCTTTTAAGTCCACGGCCTTTTATATCGTTAGGGTCAATGCCCAGTGTTATTATTCCTTCCAGATTGGGGCTTTATCAACCAGATGGCGGAGATTGCTCTCCACCTTGCCTGACCCATTCGTTTGCATCGGTGAAAACTATAGCTGAGGCAAAAAGGGCGTCAACAAGTAAAACTGGACACGTAAAACGGGCCATAGGGGTGTGCGATTGAGGTCACGATGCCAGGCAATAATGGCATTGGTAAGTGGTAGAATCTAACGTGCGGTAACGTTAATGGACGCCTCTAAGGCTAAAATATATGAATCTGACCCGAAACCTGAAATCTGGCCACGGCAGACTGGTGCGATCAGTGACTTGTGCCTGAACTCCTCCCGGGCGTGGATGTTGGAAATGTGGATTTCAATCGTGGGAATACCGACAGCAGCGATAGCATCGCGCAAGGCAACG
>JAPLUA010000269.1 GCA_026397855.1 Verrucomicrobiota bacterium
ATAAGCATGAGCGACCTGGTGCATATCGAGCTGTTGCCGCTTGGGAAGCGGCTTGAGGTCGAGCGCGGCACGCCGTTTCAGGATGTGCTGTTTGCGCATGGTGTGGAGTTTCCCTGCGGGGGCCGTGGACGGTGCAAGGGCTGCAAGGTCAAGGTGATTGCCGGTTCGCTGCCCATTACGGACGAGGATCGGCAGAAACTCACCGCCGCCGAGGTGTCGGAGGGCTGGCGGCTGGCTTGTCGCGGGCGGGCCGAAACGGATCTGCGGATCGAACTGGCCCAATGGGAGGCGACGATTCTGACCGATGACACCGTCTTCGCCTTCACACCCGAGGAGGGGCTGGGGATAGCGGTTGATCTTGGCACTACCACCATCGTGGCCCAGTTGGTGGATTTGCAGACCGGGCATGTGCTGGGGGTGCGGGCGGCGCTGAACGCGCAGGCCAGGCACGGAGCCGACATCATGAGCCGGGTGGAATTCGCGGTGGCAGGCCAGGGCCAAACTGTCCTGGAAAAGCTGGTGCGCGAGCAAATCGGCCAGTTGGCGGAGGAATTGTTAACGGCGGCGGGCGGCGGCGGGCGCAAGGTTAAGAGCGTAGTCGTGGTAGGCAATTCGGTGATGCATCATGCCTTCTGCGGCATCAGCCTGGAGCCGTTTTCGCATTATCCCTTCGAGCCGGTGTCGCCCGGGCTGGCTGTCTTCGAGGCGACCACCCTGGGCTGGGAGCTGGCGGGCAATCCCACGGTGCATTTCCTGCCGTGCCTGGGAAGCTTCGTCGGCAGCGACATCCTCGCCGGGCTGCTGGCCACGCGATTGCACGAAGGCGACCAGCTAGCCGCGCTGATTGATTTGGGGACGAACGGGGAGATCGTGGTCGGCAACCGCGAGCGGATGCTGTGCGCGTCCACGGCGGCCGGGCCGGCCTTCGAGGGCGCCCGCATTTCGATGGGCATGCGCGCGGCGACGGGGGCGATCTCGGAGGTGCGCGCAGAAGCCGGCAAGCTCCGTTGCCACGTGCTGGGAAATGGGGTGGCGCGCGGGATTTGCGGCAGCGGGCTGGTGGATGCGGTGGCGGCGAGCCTGGATCTCGGCTGGATCAAGCCCTCGGGCCGATTGGCCGGCGGGGAGTCTTTTTCGCTGGCCGAGCCGGTCACGCTCAACCAATGGGACGTGCGCGAACTGCAGTTGGCCAAGGGAGCGATCGCCGCCGGGTTGCGCATCCTGCTCCAGCAATGGGGCGCCACGAAGGACGACCTGGCGCGGATCTACCTGGCCGGCGCGTTCGGCAACTAC
Organism: Verrucomicrobiota bacterium; assembly: GCA_026397855.1. Taxonomy (GTDB): domain Bacteria; phylum Verrucomicrobiota; class Verrucomicrobiia; order Limisphaerales; family UBA8199; genus JAPLUA01. The sequence continues at coordinate 1,294 of JAPLUA010000269.1, forward strand.
ATCAATTACGCCAGCGCCAACCGCATCGGCCTGCTCGACTTCCCGTCTGAAAAGGTCAACCCGTCGGGCAACACCGCCCTGCTCGGCGCCAAGCTCGCCCTGTTCAGCCTCAAGGAGCATCAAGGCGCTTACCCTGAGATTCTGGCCAAGGTGCGGCACGTGTCGCTGAATGAGGCTGAGGGATTCCAGGATATCTATGTCGAGGAGATGGGATTCCCGGGGTGAGCGGCGGGGCAAAGAGGATGGCCAGCAGGAACGCATCATGACACGGCCACTGGATAGTAGCGTAAGCCTCCGGCTTGCGCCCGTCCCGGCAAGCTTCCAGCTTGCCGGCACGTCCTTGAAACTACCCGCCCAGCGCCAACCCGGAGGGTTGGCGGGACCGACGCAAGCTGAAAGCTTGCTCTACTACAAAACGGTGGCAGGGGGAATGCCCAGAATCACTGACGAACGGAACCTATGACCATAACCTGTGCGATCCTGGCCCTGGCCCTCTTGGCTCCGCTAACCCTGGCGTTTGCACAACCCCTGCATCCGCGGGGGATGAGCCTCCCCCCAGGCACCGTGGTTTTCCGGGACCTGCCCTACGTCACCAACGGGCACGTTCGCCAGAAGCTGGATCTCTACCTGCCGAAGGATGGCAAGAACCTGCCGCTGATCATCAATATCCACGGCGGCGCGTTCCGGGGCGGCAGCAAGGAAATGGCCGTGCCGCTGGATTATCTTGCCCGGGGTTATGCCGTGGCTTCCATCAACTATCGCCTCAGCCAGCACGCCGTGTTTCCTGCTCAGATTGAGGACTGCAAAGCCGCCGTCCGGTGGCTGCGGGCCAATGCGGCCAGATACGGCCTGGCCCCGGGGCATTTTGCCGCCTGGGGCAGTTCCGCTGGCGGTTACCTGGCGGCCATGCTCGGCACCACGGGGAACGTTGGCGGGTTTGAAGTCGGCGAGAACCTCGGAGTGCCGAGCCGCGTCCAGGCGGTGGTGGATTACTTCGGCCCGACCGACTTTCTGCAAATGGACGCGCACCGCACACCCCACGGGCAATTGCACGCCCCAGCCAACTCCCCCGAGTCACAACTGGTCGGGGGGGCGATTGAGGAGAACAAGGAGAAGGTGGCCAAGGCCAACCCGATTACTTACGTGACGAACAGCGCCCCGCCGTTCCTCATCTGCCACGGGGACCATGACCCGCTCGTGCCGCACCATCAGAGCGAACTGCTCGAGGCGGCGCTGAAGCAGGCGGGTGTGCCGGTGACTCTCTACACGGTCAAAGGCGCTGGCCACGGCGGGTTCCATGACCCCAGGGTGCCGGAGCTGACGCAGGAATTCCTGGCGAAGTATCTGAAGCCAAAGTAGGCCCAATGGACACGCACCTGCTCGGTCTTCAGAGCGGCTTGCGGTAGATCCGTCCGAACATCTTCGCCTTGCTCGATGCGAGGGGGTCCACGATTGTAATCCCATCCCGCCCGAAACGCGCGGTCACAGGCGCCCCTTTGCCGGCTCGCAGATACTTGAAGTTCAAATCCCGCACGATGCGCGCCGCGTGGAGGATTGCCACCGTGATGCGCGATTCCTCTGCGGTCGGGTATAGTTTCGCCACCGCCTCACGGCTGGCGCCGAAGAACTTCATCCGGCATATCGCCGCCAGGCCCACGGTGAGGCTGTCAATGCCGTAGCCGACATAGGCCGGCGAGCCGTCGGGCCGCCGCACATCGCGGGTGAAATGATTGTTGGCCGTGTGGATGCCTCCGCCCTGGTTCCACCAGCGGAAGCCCCGGTATTGCTGGTCGCTCTCCACCTTGCCATCCGCCCCGACGATTTCATGGCCCTGGTTCACCGGTCCCTCGAAGTCGGGCGGCGTGATCCAGTTGTTATGGAAGTTGATGCTCATCCCGTTTTCGAAATCAACCCGCACCTGGACCGCGTCGTAGGCGTTGATGCCGTCGCGCACAAGCCGCTGCTTCTGGCCCACCGCGGTGAGCGAAACCGGCTTGCTGCCGTAGTAGTGGCAGATCAGGTCCACCCAATGCGAGCCGACGTAGCTGAAGGGATCGCTCTGTTCGACCCACTTGAACGTGCTCGTCGAGACCTGGAGCGGTTCCTCCAGGTATGCCGTCCCATACAGCGGCGCGCCGATGCGCTGCTTGATTTCGTCGCGGATCCGCAGGTGGTCGGGGTCGTAGCGCTTGTGCATGTCCACGGCCACGATGCGGCCCCTGGCCCTGGCTGACCCGATGATCCGGTCCGCCTCGGCCATGTCCAGGCACATCGGCTTCTCCGTGATGACGTGCGCGCCGGCGTCCAGCGCGGCGAGAATAGCCTTGGCGTGCAGGTGGTCGGGAGTGGCAACGGCCAGCACATCCAGGTCGGGGAAGCGGCGCAGAACCTCAAGCCACGGCTCATCCCCGCAATACGCTTCCGGCGCATGGCCCGTCCACCCCTTGTATGTATCCCGGGCGCGCCGGGCAGACTTCTGCGAGCGCGTGGCAACGGCGACAAGCTGGAACTTGATGGGCGCCAGGTCCCGCGCCCAATGGTCCAGGCCGACGCGCCCAAGCTGCGGGCTGAGGCCCGCCCGCTGCAAATCGGCGTAAGCCCGGAGATGCACGTCCCCGCCGAACATGCCGGCGCCGACGAGTGCAATTTTGATTGTGCCATCCATCGTGGCTCAATGTGTATCGCTCAAACCCCGCGGAGACAATCCATTTCCACTGCTCGCCCTTGTTCTGGGACGCAATGAACTTTGATCTTTGAACCGCCGGGTTGCCGCCTATGATTTCAGGGGATGATCGTGACGATCCTGAGCGTGGCAGGAATGCTGGGCGGCACCGTGCTGAACGTGGCCGGCATTCTTGCCGGTGGCGTGGTCGGCTTGACGCGGCAGAAGCCGCTGCCGGCGGCGGCGGAATCCTTCTTCAAAGTCTGGCTTGGGGCGTTCACGGTCTTCTATGGGCTCCGGTTGACCTGGCTCAGCCTGAATGGTTCGGCGTGGCAAGTCCTGAAGGGGCTCGTTATCGCGGTGCTCGCAATGATGCTAGGCAAGCTGATCGGCCGGCTGATGGGGCTCCAGAGGATGTCAAATCGCCTGGGCCAGGCGGCGCGGGAATCCATTGCCGGCATCAACCCCGCCGACCCGCGCCGGTTGAGCGATGGCTTCAAGACCTGCGCTTCGCTGTTTTGCGCCGCGCCACTGGCCATCCTCGGAGCGGTTCAGGACGGGTTGTCGGGCTATTTCTATCCGCTCGCGGTGAAGGCGGTGATGGACGGCCTGGCGACGATGGGTTTCGTGGGGGTGTTCCGTTGGGGGGTGATGCTCGCTGCCCTGCCGGTGCTCGCATTCCAGGGCACGATCACCCTCGCCTGCGCGCTATGGCTCAAGCCCTTTCTCACCGCGCACGGGTTGGTTGACCCGGTGAATGCGGTGGGCGGGCTGCTGGTTTTCAGCGTGGCCCTGGTCATCCTCGGCTTGAGGCGGATCGAGCTGACCGATTACCTGCCGAGCCTGGCAATCGCGCCCTTGCTGACATGGATTTGGCCGTGAGCCGGTTTTCCCGGGTTGCGGGCTCGGGCGAAATTTCGACTGGGCAGATGCGCAGCCTCCACTAGACTCGGGCGCATGAACAAAGTGCGTTTAGGTCTCATCGGTCTGGGCAACATCGGCCAGCACCACTTCAGTTATCTGACCGCAGGCAAGGTGAACCGGGCCGAACTGGTCGCCGTGTCCGACGCCGTGCCGTCCAAGCTTGAACGGTATAAGCCGCTGAAGACGTTCACCGAGGGCGAGGAACTCATCCGCTCCGGCCTGGTGGACGCGGTGATCATTGCCACGCCGCACTACCAGCACACCTCGCTGGGCATCGCGGCGCTCAAGCAGGGTTTGCATGTGATGGTCGAGAAGCCCATCTCCGCCCACAAGGCCGATGCGGAGCGATTGATCGCGGCTCACCAGGCCCAACCTAAGCTCGTCTTCGCGGGCATGTTCCAACTGCGCGCCGAACCCCGCTACCTGAAGATCCAGAAGCTCATCCAGAGCGGCGAGCTGGGCGACATCGTGCGGATGAGCTGGATCATGACCGACTGGTTCCGCACGGAGGCGTATTACGCAAGCGGCGGCTGGCGCGCGACCTGGAAGGGCGAGGGCGGCGGGGTGCTGCTCAACCAATGCCTGCACAACCTCGACGCGATGCAGTGGCTGCTGGGAATGCCGGC